>CAXICH010000077.1:0-9046 GCA_964022245.1 uncultured Alphaproteobacteria bacterium | reverse complement strand
TCGACTTGGATGGAACCTTGGCCATGTATTCCCCGACCCCTCGGATGAATGTGACGCGAGACGCCGCGCCGACGATGCAATCGATTCGCGATGATAGCGACGTCTGAGAAATGTCAGAGTCCGCAATTCAAATAATCGCACATGGGTCGCGCGATGCAACCGAAGCCCGCGTCGCCGCGTGGGACGCCGATCCCCTGCTGGAGGGTGTGACCTATTCCATTCTCGAGGAGGATGAGGATCGAGGCATCTGGCGCATCGATGCCTTTCCGACGACGGCCGATGAGGTCGAGCGGCTGGTGTCGTCACTGAAGGGCGACGCCGCCCTGACCACCACGGTCGAGGATCTGGCCGATGCGGACTGGCTGGCCATGTCGCTGTCGGGACTGCCGCCGGTTCGGGCCGGGCGGTTCTTTGTCTATGGCGCCCACGATCAGGGGCGGGTGCCCCTGAATACGGTGAACCTCAAGATCGATGCCGGGGCAGCCTTCGGCACCGGACACCACGGCACGACAGTCGGCTGTTTGATCGCCTTTGACGAACTGTTGAAGCGCGAGCGGTTCGAGCGGGTTCTGGACGTGGGCGCGGGCACGGGTGTGCTGGCCATTGCGGCGGCGAAGACCGGCAGCCGGGTGGCCGTCGGGACGGATATCGACGCGCCGTCGGTGCGGATCGCCAACGAGAATGCCGCGCTCAATCAGGCGAAGGCCAGCTTTGTCCACGCCTCGGGTCTGAACGATCAGAAGGTCCGGGGGCAAGGGCCCTACGATCTGGTGTTCGCCAATATTCTGGCTCCGCCGCTGGTGGCGCTGTCGCAACCGATCCGCACCGCATTGCTGCCCGGCGGGGTCGCAATCCTGTCCGGGCTGTTGCGGACGCAGGAGCGCCGGGTGACGGCGGCCTATACGTCCAAGGGCTTCCGGCTGGAGCGACGGATTCATCGCGACGCCTGGAGCGCGCTGGTCCTGAGACGCGGCGGATAGGGCCTCCCAATTGGGTGGCCGGCGGTGTTAAGTCTCGCCGCATGAGACAGAAATTCGACGAGACCACCGACCCCGGCTTTGGCGCGCGCCACCTGCCGCTGCTGCGACGCGAGATGCAGGCCCAGGGCCTGGACGGCTTTCTGGTGCCGCACGAGGACGAGCACCAGAATGAATATCTGCCGGCGGCCAATGACCGGCTGGCGTGGATTTCGGGCTTTACCGGATCGGCCGGGGCAGGCGTGGTGATGAAGGACAAGGCGGCCGTGTTCGCCGATGGTCGCTACACCGTTCAGGTGAAGGCCCAGGTCGACCAGGGCCAGTTCGAACTGCGCGATTACAACGAGACAGCGGTAGCCCGCTATCTGTCGGAACAGCCGAAGGGCTCGGTCGTGGGATACGATCCGCGCCTGCACAGCCCCGATGCCCTGAAGCGCCTGCAGACGACGGCACGGCGCGCGGGCGTGACGCTCAAGCCGGTCGACAGCAATCCGCTGGACAGTGCCTGGGGATCCGAGCGACCCGCCCAGCCGCAGGCGCCCGTCGTGCCCCATCCGCTGGACTACGCGGGCGAGGATGCCGCCGACAAGCGGGCGCGGATCGGCAAGACGATTGCCGAAGCCGGTGCGGATGTGGCGCTGCTGACGGCGCCGACGTCGGTGGCCTGGCTTTTCAACGTTCGCGGGGGTGATGTGATCCGCTCGCCCTTGCCGCTCGGACAGGCGCTGATCGATAGCGATGGCAGGGCGCGCCTGTATCTGGATCCGGCCAAGGTGACCAATGAGCTGCCCGGCTGGCTGGGCGAGGATGTGACGCTGGAGCACCCGGACACCCTGGCTGCGGCGCTGGATGAGATGTCGGGGCGCGCCGTGCTGATTGATCCCGGCCAGAGCGCGGCCTGGTATTTTGACCGGGTGGAAGCGGCAGGCGGCACTGTGGTGCGCGGCCAGGACCCCTGCACCCTGCCGCGCGCGATCAAGAATGAGACCGAGATCGAAGGGTCGCGTCAGGCGCATATTCGCGACGGCGCGGCGCTGGCGCGCTTCCTTCACTGGCTGGACACCGAGGCGCAGGAGACCCTGCCCGATGAACGGGCCGTGGTCGAAAGGCTGGAGCAGTTCCGCGAGAGCACGGGCGCGCTCAAAGACCTGAGTTTTGACACCATTGCGGGGGCCGGACCAAACGGCGCCCTGCCGCACTACAAGCCCGTGACCCGCACCCTCCGGCGGATGGAGAAGGGCTCACTGCTGCTGGTGGACGGCGGTGGCCAGTATCTGGACGGCACGACCGATGTGACGCGCACTATCGCGGTGGGCGAGCCGTCGGACGAGCAGCGGCGGATGTTCACCCTCGTCCTCAAGGGCCATATCGCCATGGCCGTGGTGCGCTTCCCTGAAGGCACGACGGGACATCAACTGGACGCCCTGGCCCGCCACCCGCTGTGGATGGCGGGGCATGACTATGACCACGGCACCGGCCACGGCGTCGGCAGTTATCTGGGCGTGCACGAAGGCCCGCAGCGGATCGCCAAGGCGGTCAACACCCAGCCGCTGCTGACCGGCATGATCGTATCGAACGAGCCCGGCCATTACCGCGAAGGGCACTGGGGCATTCGCATCGAGACGCTGCAGGTGGTGACGGCGCCCAAGGCCATCGCGGGGGGCGAGCGGCCCATGCACGGCTTCGAACAGCTGACGCTGGCGCCGCTGGATCGCAAGCTGATCGATGTCGACCTGCTGACCGCCGACGAGCGGGCCTATGTCGACGCGTACCATGCGGAGGTGCTGGCCAGGATCGGCCCCCTGCTGGACGGTCAGGTGCTGGACTGGCTGACGGTGCAGTGCGCGGCGCTGTAAGGGGGCAGGCCGGTGTGGTAGACTGGTGTCTACCATGCTGAACATCAAGAATCCTGAAACGCACCGTTTGGCCAAGGAACTGGCGCGTCGCCGAGGCGACAGCCTGACCGGGGTGGTTACCTATGCGCTACGGGAGCAGCTGGCCCGGGAGCCCGAGCCGGTAAGGACGAAGGCGACGCGGGAGGAGGTCGAGGCCATCCTGAAGCGGATGAGGAAGGCGGCGCCGCCTGAGTTCCTCATCACCGAAGATCCCACTGCCGAATTCTATGACCCTGATACGGGTTTGCCGGCTTGATCGTCGATACCTCTGCGCTCGTGGCGGTCGTGAAGGGCGAGCCGGAGGCCGCGATCTATCTGACGCATTTGCTTGAGGAGCCGGTGAGGATTTCTGCCGTCACGGCGTTTGAGTTCGGCATGGTCGTTGACGGCTGGAAGAACGAGCAGTCGTCAAGGGACGCTGACCTTCTGCTGCTGTCCATTGAAGCCGAGATTGTGGCTGTCGACGAGATGACTGCGCAGACGGCGCGACTTGCCTACAGGCAGTTCGGCAAGGGCAACCATCCGGCGCGTCTGAACTTTGGCGATTGCTTCGCCTATGCTCTGGCCAAGGAAACGGGAGAGGCGCTGCTGTTCAAGGGCGAGGACTTCTCCCGGACCGATGTGAGGTCGGTGGTTTGAGGCGGGCCGTGGTCGACGCCGCGCTGGGGCTGGCGGTGCTGCTGGCATCCAGCCCTGTTGCAGCGCAAGGCGTGGAGCGGCTGCCGCGAGAGGAGTTCGACGTCATTCCTCCGGCCGAGCGGGTCGAGGGGCGGCGCGGGGCGATGCGGATCGTGCAGTCCGGCTGTCGGGTGGGCCCGACCGAATGGGCGCGCCGCCGGATCGTCGATGTCGCGGTGCAGGAATGGGGCGTATTCGGCTTTCAGACGATCGACCTGCGCGGCGTGCGCGAGCGGCGGCTGCCGGAGGGGGTGGTCCCGGAGGCGCTCAACCCGCAACTGGACGCGCCGGAACAGGACAGGACGATCGTGGCGGTCGGACGGTGGGAGCATACGCCGTCGCTGGCGGCCACCATCGCTGGCTACTGGAGCGCGACGCCGGACGGGGCCGACATCCTGTCCCGCCAGAACCGCCAGTGGCGGGACGGCGAGGGCGAGATAAACTGGGTCGAGCCGTGGTCGGCGGCCTTCATCAGCTGGGTGATGTGTGAGGCGGGGCTGGGCGAGAGGGACCAGTTCGAGCGGGATATTTCCCACCGCGTCTACATCGATCAGGCGATCCGCGCGCGCGACGGCGAGCGGCCAGATGCGGCCTATGTTGCCCATGATCCGGGCGAGGTGGCGATCATGCCCGGGGACCTGCTGTGCAACTCTCGCGGGGGCGTCGACTATCGCAGCCTGGCCGACCGCCGGCGGGATCTCGGCCGCTATGTCGGGAGCCACTGCGACGTGGTCGTGCGGGTGGGCGACAGGACCGTGGCCGTAATCGGGGGGAATGTGCTGAACGGGGTCAGCCTGACCCTGCTGCCGCTGGCGCCCACGGCGGGAGGTTATCCGGCGGTTGTGTCGGCGGACCAACTGGACGAGGCACGCACCATCTTCGCCCATCTGTCGCTGCAGGCCGACCCGGTCGAGGACACGGCGCTGGACGCCTCGCCGACCATCCGGGCGCTCAGCACGCCTTGAAACTCGACCGCGCGTCGACCACCTGAAGGGCTCTCCAGACCAGAGGACCTTTCCCATGAAGACGCGCACACTGGGTCCGAAGGGCCCCGAGGTTTCGGCCATCGGCCTGGGCTGTATGGGGATGAGCGCCTTCTATGGTCCGCCCAGCGAGGAGGCCGGCGCCATCGCCGTGATCCACCGCGCGCTGGATCTGGGTGTTACCCTGTTCGACACGGCCGAGATGTACGGCCCGCACACCAATGAGCTGCTGCTGGGCAAGGCGTTGAAGGGACGGCGCGCGGACGCCTTCGTCGCGACCAAGTTCGGCATCGGCTACAACGCGGATCGCACGGCTCTGAAGGTCGACGGCTCCCCCGCCAATGTGCGCCGCGCCATTGAAGGCAGCCTGTCGCGGCTGGGGATGGACCACGTCGATCTCTATTATCTGCACCGGGTCGATCCGGACACGCCGATCGAGGAGACGGTGGGCGCGATGGGCGATCTGGTCACCGAGGGCAAGGTGCGCTTCCTCGGCCTGTCGGAGGCCGCGCCGGCGACGTTGCGGCGGGCTCATGCCACCCACCCGATCACGGCGTTGCAAACCGAGTATTCGCTTTGGAGCCGCGAACCCGAGGACGAAATCCTGGCCACCTGTCGCGAGCTCGGCATCGGCTTTGTGCCCTACAGCCCGCTGGGCCGGGGCTTCCTGTCGGGGCAGATCAGGACGCCCGAGGACCTCGCCCCCGATGATTTCCGCCGGTCCAATCCGCGCTTCCAGGGTGAGAATTTCGACCGGAACCTGAAGCTGGTCGAGGCGGTCTCGACGCTGGCCGCCGACAAGGGGGTTACACCCGCACAGCTGGCGCTGGCCTGGGTGCTCGCGCAGGGCGACGATCTGGTGCCGATCCCCGGCACACGCCGCATTCCGACGCTGGAAGAGAACGTGGCCGCGGTGGATGTGGCGCTGAGCCCGGCCGAGCTGGACGCGATCGAGGCGGTCTTCCCGAAGGATGCCGCCCAGGGCCATCGCTATGCCGAAGCGGCGCGCGCAGCCCTGAATCGTTAGAGCGGATTACGGAGAATTCACTGGCGGGAGCGGGTGTCATCGGAATAGTCTTTGCATATGCAAACACTACAGACGAGCGACGACGCAGAAGCCGGGCTGAAGGCGCTGGGGTTCACCGACCTTGAGGCGCGGCTCTACTGCACTCTCCTGCAGGCCGGACCCTCGACAGGCTATCGGCTGGCCAAGCTGTGCGGCAAGGCGCCGCCGAACGTCTATCAGGCGCTGGGTCAGCTGACGCAGAAGGGGGTTGTGCTGGTCGAGGAGGGTGAGCCCTCGGCCTATCGGGCGACGGCGCCCGGCGAGGTACTCTCGGCAATGGAGGCCAGTTTCGAAATGGCCCGGACAGCCGCCGACGCGGCGCTGAAGGCGCTGGCGCGGCCCGCCGATGACGACCGCATCTATCAGATCGCGGAAGCCGGACAGGTCATCGCCCGCGCGCGCGCCATGCTGGCGTCAGCGCGCGAAATCGTGCTGTTCGACCTGTTTCCGGTGCCGCTGGAAACCTTGCGCGAGGATCTGGCGACCTGTGCGGCGCGCGGCGTGACGGTGGCGGGGCTGGTTTACGGGGAGAGCGCGGATCTGGCCGGGGTCACCCAGCGGCGCGCCACGGCCGAGGGCCGGGTAGCGACCGACTGGCCCGGGCAGCAGTTGACCCTCGTCGTGGATGGACAGGAGCATCTGGTGGCCTTGATGGCCGAGGGGCTGCGGGGCGTGCACCGGGCCCTGTGGAGCGACAGCGCTTACCTGTCGTGTCTGCAACACAGCGGGCTGTCGGCCGAAATACGTCTGACAGCACGTGACCAGTCTGTGCCCGACCTCCTTGGAAACCTGTCGCTTTTTGCCAGCGCCCCTGCGGGTCTGGCGGCGATGACCCGGCGATCCGGAACGGAGACAATGCCATGAAGAAGACCCTGTTGGCGGCGACCGCCTGGCTGGCTGTGGCGGGCCCCCTGGCGGCGCAGGACGCGCCCGTGGACGAGATCGTCAACCGTTACCGCGTCTGGCGTGGCGGGGCGGCCTTCGAAGGGCTGGAGGCGGTCCGGCTCGAGGGCCGAATCCGCGCGTCGGGACTGGACGGGACGCTGGTCGTGCTCGCAGAGGCGGACGGCGACATGCGGCGCGAACAGGACCTGGGCATTGTGCGCTCCAGCAGTGCCCGGCACGGCGCGGACGGATGGGTGCTGACCAACGCCGGTCAGATCGAGCCGCTGAGCCCGCATGCCGCCGAGGATCTGAGGCGCGACGCCCTGTTGCGGTTCGAGGGGGTGCTGGATGAACCGTCGCGGTTGAGCCGCCGCCCGGACATCGAGATCGAGGGACGAACCCTGGCCGTCATCGCGGTGGATTTCGGGCCGGATGACGATGAGCACGAGCTATGGATCGATGCGGAAACGGGGGAACTCTTCGGCCTGCGCACGGTCCGGGACCGGCGAGAGTCGGTCGTGACCTTCGGCGACTGGCGGATGGTCGAGGGGGTCCGCATGCCGTTTCTGGAGCAGGTGACCGGCGACGTCGGCGAACCCGGCGAGGTGCGCTGGTCCATGATTGAGCCGGATCCGGTGGTGCCGGACGGGGCCTGGGACCCGCCGGTCGTTACCGCGGCGCACCGGATGGCCACAGAGGGCGCGCCGGACAGCGGCCCGATCAGCTTCGACCTCTACGCCGGAACGCGTATCTATATCCCGGCCACGGTCAACGGCACGGCCACCGAGGTGCTTCTCGACAGCGGCGCCGAGATGACGGTGCTGGACAAGACCTTTGCGGAAAGCCTCGGGCTGGAATTCGAGGGGGAGGTCGCGGCCGTTGGCACGGGCGGCGTCGGCGAGGCGCGCTTTGCCAGGGGCGTGACGCTGGATCTGGGCGGGATCCGCTTCGTCGACCGGACGGTTGCGGTGATCGATCTGGCCGCCATCGGCCAGGCACTGGGGCGTCCCTTGCCGGTGATCCTGGGCAAGGATGCGTTCAATGCGCTGGTGGTCGACATCGATTTTCCGGCCCGTCGCCTGACCTTCCACGAGCTGCAAGGCTATGTGCCACCGGAGGGAGCAACCGAACTGGCACTGGTGTCGTCCGGCGCCATCCGGGCCGTCCCGGTCTCCATCGAGGGTCGGCCGCCGGTGCTCTTCGACTTTGACACCGGGAACGGCGGCGCCCTGATCCTCTATCCGGCGTATGCCGGCGCCGAGAGTCTGCTGGACGGCCGTCCGGCGACGACCGTGATGTCGGGCGCCGTCGGCGGGGTGCGCGAGAGTGGGCTGGCGACCGTGCGGTCGCTGGAGATCGGCGGGTTCGAGGTCCGGGACATCCCGACCGTCTTCCCGCCCGCCGGACCGTCGGCGGTGGATGCGGACCGGACGGCCGGCAATATCGGCATGGGCATACTCGGGCGATTCCGGCTGGTGACCGACTTCGCCAGTAACCGGCTGTGGCTGTCCGCATCGCCCGAAGCGCTGGCGGCGCCATTCCCGAAGGACCGGCTGGGGCTGGGCATCCGGCTGGATCCGGGCGTGATCGTCGTCACGCGCGTGTCGACCGGGTCGCCGGCCGAGGCTGCAGGCCTGACGGCAGACGCCCGCATCATCGCCGTCGATGGCCGCCCCGCCGCCGAAATGGATGCCGGAGCTCTTCGCGCCATGCTGACCAGCCCGGCCGGTCGCGAGGTTGTGCTGACGCTGGAGGATGGGGCGACGGTGACTCTGGTGGCGCGCGAGTTTTACTGAGCTCCGACCAGGGCCAGCCATTCGTCCTCGGTGAGGACGGTGACGCCGTGCTTTTCGGCCTCGGCCAGTTTGGAGCCGGCGCCCGGCCCCGCGACCAGATAGTCGGTCTTCTTCGACACCGACCCCGAGACCCTGGCGCCCAGCGAGGAGGCGCGGGCCTTGGCCTCGTCGCGGGTGAAGCGCTCAAGGGAGCCGGTGAAGACGACGGTCTTCCCGGTCACCGGACTGTCGGCCTCGGGGCGTTCCGCGTCCTCGATGGTGGTGAGCTCGGCTTCGAGCGCCTCGACCACGGTGCGATTGTGGGGCTCATGGAAGAAGTGGGCGATCTCGCGGGCCGCGACGGGGCCGACGCCGGCCACCGCGGCGATGCCGGTCAGGGCGAGACCGGGGCCTTCAAGCCGGGCGATCTCGGCCAGTCGGCGGATACCGGCCCAGTCGGAGGCGCGTTCGGCCAGAGCCCGCCGGGCGGGCGAGGCGAGACCGGGGAAGGCGAGGTTGAGCTTCTGGTCCAGCGGCGCTTCGGGCCAGGGATCGGTCTCGGCCAGATCGGCGTCGGCCAGGATCGACAGGACGCGGGCCGATACACCATGCCCCTCGGACAGGCGGGTCCAGGCCTCGGTCTGGATGCCGGTCGAGGCCTCGATACCCGCCGCCTTGAAGGCGGACCAGCTGCCGAAATGCCGGGCCAGCAGCAGCGAGGTCTGGTCGCCGATATCGGGAATGCCGAGGGCGTAGATCATGCGCTGGAGGGTGATGATGCGGCGGG
>CAXICH010000076.1:0-9168 GCA_964022245.1 uncultured Alphaproteobacteria bacterium | reverse complement strand
GGCGTGCCGTCGGCGACGATCACCACGCCCGAATGCTGGGAATAGCCCATGCCGACCCCGCCGCCGTGGTGCAGCGACACCCAGCTGGCGCCCGAGGCCGTGTTCAGCAGGGCGTTCAGCAGCGGCCAGTCCGACACGGCATCCGAGCCGTCCATCATGGCCTCGGTCTCGCGATTGGGGCTGGCAACCGAGCCCGAGTCCAGATGATCCCGTCCGATCACGACGGGGGCCTTCAATTCGCCCGAGGCCACCATCTCGTTGAACATCAGCCCGGCCCGGTGCCGGTCGCCCAGACCGATCCAGCAGATGCGCGCCGGCAGGCCCTGAAACGCGATGCGCTCGCCCGCCATGTCCAGCCAGCGATGCAGGCCGGCATTGTCCGGGAACAGCCGCTTCATCGCCCGGTCGGTCTTGAAGATGTCCTCGGGATCGCCCGACAGTGCCGCCCAGCGGAACGGCCCGATCCCCCGGCAGAAGAGGGGACGGATATAGGCGGGCACAAAGCCGGGGAAGGCAAAGGCCTCCTCGACCCCTTCGTCCAGCGCCACCTGCCGGATGTTGTTGCCATAGTCGGTGGTCGGGATGCCCATCCGCTGGAAGTCCAGCATCGCCTTCACATGGTCGACGATGGAGGCCTTGGCAGCGGTCCGCACCGCATCCGGGTCGGACACACGCCGGTCCTCCCACTCGGCCACCGACCAGCTCGCGGGCAGATAGCCGTTGACCAGATCATGGGCGCTGGTCTGGTCGGTGACCAGATCGGGACGCACGCCGCGTCGGACCAGTTCAGGCAGGACCTCGGCCGCATTGGCCAGAAGGCCGACCGACACCGGTTGGCCCGTCGCCTTGGCCGCCTCGATCTTCGCCAGGGCGTCATCCAGATCCTCGGCCATCACGTCGAGGTAGCGGGTCTTCAGCCGCATCTCGATCCGGCTGGCCTGACATTCGATGGCCAGACAGGACGCTCCTGCCATGGTCGCGGCGAGGGGCTGGGCCCCGCCCATGCCGCCCAGTCCGGCGGTCAGGATCCACTTGCCGGACCAGTCGCCGCCATAGTGCTGGCGCCCGGCCTCCATGAAGGTCTCATAGGTCCCCTGAACGATGCCCTGGGTGCCGATGTAGATCCACGACCCGGCCGTCATCTGGCCGTACATCATCAAGCCCTTGCGATCGAGTTCGTCAAAATGCTCCCAGGTCGCCCATTTCGGCACCAGGTTCGAGTTGGCGATCAGCACGCGCGGCGCATCGGCATGGGTCCGGAACACCCCGACCGGCTTGCCCGATTGCACCAGCAGGGTCTCGTCCGGGGCCAGGGCGTCGAGGGTCTCGACAATCTTGTCGAAGGACGCCCAGTCGCGCGCCGCCTTGCCGATCCCGCCATAGACGACCAGATCGTGCGGGCGCTCGGCCACCTCGGGGTCGAGGTTGTTCATCAGCATGCGTTTGGCGGCTTCCGCAGCCCAGGTGGTGGCGGTCTTTTCCGGGCCGTGCGGACTGCGAATGATGCGGGTGTTCGAGATCGGTTGAGTCGTCATGATCCCGTCTCTACGTTCCCCTCCATGACGATGGAAGACTCAGAGGCTCTGGGCTGGCGGTCGGTGGCCGACCTGATCGGCGATTACCCGGACGCGACGGTGGCCCTGATCGGGGCCCCTCTGGGCGAACGCTCGCTGACGCCCGGCCGGTGCGATCTCGGGCCCCGCGCCTTCCGGGCCGTCCTGCCGCGCTTTTCCACCTATGACGTCGAGACGGGCCGCTCGCTGGAAACGCGGGTCCATGACGCCGGCGATGTGGCGCTCAAGGCGCTGGCCCCGGATGCCGCCTTCCAGCCCTTGCGGGACGCCGTCACGGCCCAGTCGGGGCGGCGCCTGACCGTCATCATCGGCGGCAACAATGCCGTCACCCGTCCGGGGCTGCACGGTCTGGGGCTGGAGGGCATGGGGCTGCTGACCCTCGATGCCCATTTCGACCTGCGCGACACGGATCAGGGCCTGACCAATGGCAATCCGGTCCGGGCCCTGCTGGATGATGGCATGGACGGGGGCCTGATCAGCCAGGTGGGTCTGGCCCCCTTCGCCAATACGCAGAAGGCGCATGAAAAGGCGAAGGCGGCGGGCATTTCGGTCCGCACGGCGGGCGAGTGCCACCGAAAGGGCTTTGCCGCCGTCGTGGCCGAGGAGCTGGAGCGCCTCAGCGCCCGCGCCGACCGGATCTATGTTGATGTCGACATCGACGTGATCGACCGCAGCCAGTGGCCGGCCAGCCCCGGTGCGCGCCCCGGTGGGGTCGGGGTGCATGCTTTCTTCGAGGCGACGCGGGTCATCGGCGCCTGCGCAAAGGTCCGGGCCGTGGACCTGACCGAATACGACCCCTCGCTCGAGATCGGGGATCTGGGCTCGCTGACCGCAGGCCGCTGGTTCTGCGAACTGCTGGCCGGGTTTGAGACCCGATGAAGGTTGACCGGCTGATCACCGATTGCCGCGTCGCGACCATGGTCCCGGGCGGCGCGCCCTATGGGGCGATCGAGGACGGCGCCATCCTGATCCGGGACGGCCGCATAGTCTGGATCGGGTCACGAGAAGAGCTGCCGGACCATGAGGCTGCACAGGTTGACCGGCTGGACGGCCGCTGGGTCACGCCCGGCCTGATCGACTGCCACACCCATCTGGTGTTCGGCGGCGACCGCTCGGGCGAGTACGAACGCCGCCTCACCGGCGTGCCCTATGCCCAGATCGCCCGCGAAGGGGGCGGCATCGCCTCGACGGTCCGCGCGACCCGCGAGGCCAGCGACGCGACCCTGACCGAACGGGCGCTGGACCGCCTGAAGGCCCTGACCGACAGCGGCGTCACCACCCTCGAGATCAAGTCCGGCTATGGCCTCGATCCCGAAAGCGAACTGCGTATGCTGCGCGTCGCCCGGGGCCTTGAGCAACCGGGCAGGGTGCGCGTCCGCACGACCTTCCTCGGCCTTCACGCCCTCCCGCCGGAATACGCCGACCGTCGCGCGGCCTATGTCGATCTTATGGTCGATGAGGTCCTGCCCGCCGCCCACAGTGAAGGCCTGGTCGATGCGGTCGATGCCTATCTTGAGCCCATCGCCTTCACGGCGGATGAGGTCGCCCGGCTGTTCGACAGGGCGCGCGCCCTCGGCCTGCCGGTCAAGCTGCACGCCGACCAGCTCAGCGACGGAGGAGGGGCAGCGCTGGCGGCGCGATACGACGCGCTGTCCGCCGACCACGTCGAATACATCTCGGACGATGGCGTGGCGGCAATGGCCGAGGCCGGGGTCGTCGCCGTGTTGCTGCCCGGCGCGTTCGTCATGCTGGACGAAACACAACTGCCTCCGGTTCAGGCCTTCCGTGACGCGGGCGTGCCCATGGCCGTCGCGACCGACTGCAACCCCGGCACGTCGCCGCTCGCCTCCATGACCCTGGCCATGGCCCTGGCTTGCATGAAGTTCCGCCTGACGCCGGAAGAAGCCCTGGCCGGTGCCACACGACATGCCGCGCGGGCCCTTGGTATCGCGGATCAGGTCGGCACGCTGGAGGTCGGCAAGGCCGCCGATCTGGCCGTCTGGGATGTGACCCGCCCCGGAGAACTGTCCTACTGGCTCGGCAAGCCATTGTTGCACCGACGCTACGCGGCCGGACACTAGCTCCGGGGCAGGGCGTCGATCCCTTCGTTGGCGAGGGTGTCCGCGCGTTCGTTCAGTTCGTGGCCGGCGTGGCCCTTGACCCAGTGCCATTTGACCTGATGGCGCGCGTGGGCCGCGTCCAGGCGGCGCCACAGGTCCTCGTTCTTGACCGGCTTCTTGTCGGCGGTCTTCCAGCCGCGCGCCTTCCACGCCCGGATCCATTTGGTGATGCCGTCCATGACATAGCGACTGTCGGTATGCAGGTCGACGCGGCAGGGGCGCTTCAACGCCTCCAGCGCCATGATGGCCGCCGTCAGCTCCATCCGGTTATTGGTCGTGTGCGACTCGCCCCCCTTGAGCTCGCGGCTCTGGCCCGCGCCCGTCTGCAGGATCGCGCCCCAGCCCCCCGGACCGGGATTGCCGCGGCATGCGCCGTCGGTGTGGATGATGACGTGAGAAAGTTCAGCTGACATGGCCGCGCACTACAGGATCGCTTGGCGCATGGCCATCACAGGGCCTATATGGGGTGTGATCAAAGATCATCGGCAATCCCGCCGTCCTTCGTGTTGAGACGTGGAATCATGCAGCCCGGCATCTGGCAAATTCTTATCATCGCCGTTGTGGCCCTCCTGCTGTTCGGGGGACGCGGCAAGATTTCGGGCCTGATGGGCGACGCCGCCAAGGGCATCCGCGCCTTCCGCGAGGGCCTGAAGGGCGAGGATGACAAGCCGAACGGTGAGAGTGTCCTGCCCCGATGCTGAAAAAGAAGATCTGAAGCACTGAACGTCCTTCAGAACGGAAGCGTGTGATCCATGGGTGGTCTGGGTCCCGGCATCGGCGGGCTGGAAATCCTCGTCATCGGTTTGCTGGCCCTGATCGTGGTCGGACCGAAAGACCTGCCCTTGATGATGCGCAAGGTCGGCCAGTTCGTGGCGCGGGCGCGGGCCATGGCCAATGAATTCCGGTCCAGCTTCGATGAGATGGCCCGCCAGGCCGAGCTCGACGAACTGCGCAAGGAGGTCGAGGCCCTGCGCAATGCCCAGGCCATACCCCTCGGCGCCGAGGCCGAAGAGGCTTTCCGGGACATCGACAAGGGCCTGAAGGAGCCTCTGGCGCTGCCGCCTTCAGCCCCGGCGCCTGCGATCGCCACCGAACCTCTGCCGGAGCCGGCCCCTGAACCCGCGGCTCCGCCCGCCGCCAAGGCGAAGGCACCGGCCAGGCCTCGAGCCAAGGCTACGACTCCGCGCAAGGCGACCTCCGCCAAAGCGACGACGGCCAAATCGAAGACCACGCCACGGGCCAAGGTCACCCGCAAGAAGGCGGTGGACCTGTGAGCCGTACGGATCGCGACGAGGACGAGATCGAATCGTCCCGTGCTCCCCTCATGGATCATCTGATCGAGCTGCGCGGGCGGCTGGTGGTCTGCGTTGTGGCCTTTGTGGTCGGATTCATCGGCTGTTTCATCGTCGCCGACCCGATCTATGTCTTCCTGGTTCAGCCGTTCGCCGTGGCCGCCCAGTTCCGCGAGGCGGCCGGCCCCGGAGGCGATGTCTCGCCCTTCGACCTGATCCTCGGCACGGCCGGGCTGGTGCCGGTGCCGCGGGGCGACGGGGAGACCGTGAACCTGATCTTCACCGCGCCGCTGGAGTTCCTGATCACCAAGATGAAGCTGGCGGCCTTCGGGGCCATCGTGGTCACCTTCCCGGTGCTGGCCTTCCAGATCTACCGCTTCGTCGCCCCCGGCCTTTACCGTAACGAGAAGGGCGCCTTCCTGCCCTTCCTGATCGCCGCTCCGCTGCTCTTCCTGCTGGGCGCGGCCATGGTCTATTACGTCATGCTGCCGTTCGTGATGCTGTTCTCGCTGGGCCAGCAGGTCACCGGCGGCGGGATATCGGCCGAGCTGCTGCCGCGCGTGTCCGACTATCTGAATCTCGTCATGGCGCTGCTGCTGGCATTTGGCCTCTGTTTCCAGCTGCCGGTGGTCATGACCCTTCTCGGCATGGCCGGCATCGTCAGCTCCGCGGCCCTCGCCAAGGGGCGCAAATACGCCATCGTCGCCATTGCCGTGGTCGCTGCCTTCGTGACGCCACCGGATCCGCTCAGCCAGATCATGCTGGGGATCCCGCTGGTGCTTCTCTACGAGGTCTCGATCTGGTGCGTTCGCCTGATTGAACTGCGCCGTCGCAAGCGGGATATCGAGGACGGTCTGGCCGCCTGACCGGAACCCGGGAGAAGCGGAGCCGTTCTGTCGAACAGCAATCACGACAGGAGACGCACATGTCCCGCCTTACCCTGACCCTTCTGGCCTCGACCGCCCTGATGGCCGGCGCCGTTGCCTGCTCCCCTGCCGAGCCGGAGCCCACGCCCGAGCCCGAGACCCGCACGGTGGTGCAGGAAGTGCCGGTCGTGGTTGAACGCGAGACTCCTCCGCCGGTGGTCGTCGAGCGCGAAGCGGGCGACTCCACCACCGTCCGCGCCGGTCCCGACGGCATCGAGGTCGAGACCACCAACCGCTGACCCGGCCTCCCGTCACGAAAACGGCCCCGGTGATCGCTCGCCGGGGCCGTCCTCGTGTCAGGTGATCCAGCTCGACCGCACGTTTGTTTCGCAGGAGCCATCCCGACTGCACCGAACGACAAACGTACCGCCGACCCAGCCCGCGCTCCAGATCACCAGGTGGGTCAGGCCGTCCAACGAGGGGTATAGCTTGATTTCCGGCGGATAGAACGGGCCTCTTTCCTCGCCCATCCGCGCGACGGTCTCGGGGCTGTAGATCAGCAGCCGGAAGGGCAGGTCCATACCCGCGAAGACCTCGCTGTCACCCGCCATGATCACTGTCTCCAGCCCCGGGGGCGTCGAGGAGGTCTCCATCATGCTGAGAGGGTCGCTATCAGGATCGGATGCGGCAGCCATGACGAGGGCGCCAGCCTCATACCCCACGATGGTCTTGAGCATGGCTGTCGCGAGCCCGTCGCGGACGGGATCGGGGGCTGCGCGAGGTGTCAGGGGGAGGGGATCCCTGCCGTCGATCAAGCCATCGCCGTCCGTGTCGGCTTTAGCCGGGTTCAGGCCGAGATGCCGCTCGGTGATGTCTGTCATGCCGTCATTGTCAGTATCCCGCTCAAGCTCGGTCAGCGACGCGACGAGGATTACGCCGTCCTCCTCTCGCCGGAGAGCAAGCCCAATGGGGGGAAAGGTGATGGAGTCGGGGTCGATCTCACGAACCAGCACTTCCATCTGAACTCTGTCGCCGACAAGCAACGGTTGTTTTGACCCGGTGGTGGCGACGTATGGAAAATGCTGCTGAAGCCCCAGATAGACCGGCGCGCCCCATTCGCCCCCTTGAGTTCTGACCAGCCAAAGTCCGAAGCCGGGCAACTCGCCGGGGAGGTCGTACTCAGACGATTCGAACAGGATCACATGTTCGGCACCCACCTGGTCACGGCGTATGATTGAGTAGGGGGACAGATAGGCGGGCTGAGGGCCTGAGGCTCCGGGGTCCTCTTCCTCGTCCCATTCGACGGACCGTTCTTCCGTCCACGGCGTGAGGCCAGCAGGAAGGCGCGCCTCGCGCCACTCTGGCAGAAGGTCAGGCGTGGACGGGGTGATTTGCCGCTCAGGGGGCGGCGACGCAGCGAGAGTTTCCTCGATCTCGGCGGACAATGCCCGTCTGTGCGCGATGACCTCCGGCGGAAGTCCATCCGCCAGTATGCTCATGGCACCGCGCTGCCAATCAGCAGGTGGCCCGCGATAGAGAACAGGGCGTCGTGCCATGTCCTCAGCCATCGCTGTGTACCCTGCCGCTCGAATTCTCTTGGTCAGAAGGATATTTCCGGCGGGACCAAGGGACACACTGAACCAGCCCGGTTCGTCGAACGACACACGCTCCGTCTGGCGGATGAGAGCCGGGTCTCCGTCTACCATCAGGTCAAAAAGCGATGGATCAGGCCGCACAGGTCGCATGGCTTCGTCCAGAGCGGCGCGTCTCTGAAGCCGCTCCGTGTCGCGCAGGTCGTTTAACTCCGGCGCGACACGACCCAACAGGTCGTCGGCTTCGATTTCGTGACCTTCCAGCCAGAGAGCGGCGCTCATCTCATCGATGAACCAGAGGGATTGCCACCCGCAGTTCCGGCTCTCCTCACATACGGGGGTCTGCGGCAAATAGCGAAGGACCTCGGGGGGCTGCGCAAGATAGACGTCAATGGCCCGACGTCTGAGGCCTAGGGCGAGATATCGCGACGCAAGGAGCTGGACATAGGCCGCCCGGTCCCGAGCAGGGCCGCCAGCCTTCGTCAGCTTCTCAAGGCCGTCGAGGAGCGCCGCCTCCATCCATCCGTCCCAGTCGTCGGCTTCATAGGAGGATATCCTCACGGAAGAGTTCCGTATCGCCTTGAGGACCCCCGGTGCTCCGGGGTCTTGAACGATCACGGCAACGAGAAAGGCGGCCTCTTCGGTGTAGCTATACAGTCTTGAGAGGACGAAGCTGCTGGCGGGGTGGGCCAGCACGAGATCAAGATAGGCCGCTTGCTCCTCACGCGTGCCGTAGCTGTAAAGGTTTTCGCCGACGAGGTAGAGGAGCTCACCCGACGGCTCGTCCGCGACCGCCGCTGCGACACGCCCATAGAGTTCGTTTCCCGGCAGGAATTGACAGCTGAGATCGCAGCCCAGCTCAATTCTCCGCTCATTGAGAAAGGCGACGTCGATAATGAGCCGCGCATAGAGTTCGGCCTGCTCGACCGGCACCCCGATCGCCTCGGCAAAGCGGGGAATGACGCGAATTCCGTCAGGATTGGCGTCAACCAGGTCGAAAAGCGTGTCTTCCCATGTGGGGGTCGCCGTTTGGCCGTAGGGGGATGAGCTCTCCTCCAGGAACTTTTCCCAGTCCGCCTCTCTGATCGGTGCAGTCTGAGCGAAGGCGGGCGGCGCCGCCAGAATGAGGGTCAGGAGAAACCCGAGTCCTCCGAGCAGAGCATTGCGCATGATTAGACTCCTCCGATCACAGGAGGGCCTCACACGACCAAAAAGTAAACCCCGGGCGACCATCGCCCGGGGTTCCAAAGGTCAGTCGGCGATAAGCCGATCAGCAGCTGTAGTACATGTCGAACTCGACGGGGTGGGGATGCAGTTGCAGGCGCATCACCTCTTCCATCTTGAGCTCGATGTAGGCGTCGATGAAGTCGTCGTCCATGACGCCGCCCTTCTTGAGGAAGGCGCGGTCCTTGTCCAGGTTCTCGAGCGCTTCGCGCAGCGAGCCGCAGACCTCGGGGATCGAGCCGCGCTCTTCCGGCGGCAGATCGTAGAGGTTCTTGTCGGCGGGCGCGCCCGGATCGATGCGGTTCTCGATCCCGTCCAGGCCGGCCATCAGCAGGGCCACGAACGTCAGATAGGGGTTGCCCATCGGATCGGGGAAGCGGGCTTCCAGGCGCTTGGCCTTGGGCGACGAGACGTGCGGGATCCGGATCGAGGCCGAGCGGTTGCGGGCCGAGTAGGCCAGCTTCACCGGGGCTTCATAGCCGGGCACCAGACGCTTGTAG
>CAXICH010000075.1:0-9287 GCA_964022245.1 uncultured Alphaproteobacteria bacterium | reverse complement strand
CTTCCTGATCGCCGACCTTGTTCAGCGGGGCGATGACTTCCTCGGCGAATTTGGCCCCTTCTTCCAGGATCTGCTGCACCAGATCCGAGCTGACCTCGGCAAAGCCGGGCTGGTTCGAATAGCGGTCGATCTCCAGCACTTCGTTCAGAACAAAGGTCAGATCGCGGACAGGTGCCTTGTAGGCCATGGGTCAGACTCTCGACTTCTGGGAATGGGACAGGGGGGAATGCAGAACATGCACCGGCGGCGCATGTCCATGGTCCGGATTCAGCCGCGCCTTCAGCAGGTCGGCATATTCGTCGGCACCGGGCAACAGGTCCGGCCGGTGCTGGCCCAGCCGCTGCTCCATGACGCGGCAGGCTTCCTCGGCGGTGGCGATGGCGTCATCCAGATCCTGCCGCTGCAGCTTCAGCGCCTCGATCTGGGCCCGATGGCGGCGCAGGGCCACCGCCATCTGATGGACGTTGTGATCATTGTGATCGTACAGATCCAGCATCTCCTGGATCTCCTGCAGGGAGAAGCCGATGCGGCGCCCCCGCAGGATCAGCTTCAGCCGCGCCCGGTCGCGCGCCGAATAGACACGGGTCTGGCCCTTGCGCGCGGGGGTCAGCAGGCCCTTGTCTTCATAGAAGCGCAGGGCCCGCGCCGTCGCCCCGAATTCGCGGCACAGCTGGCGGATGGAATAGGTGCGATGATCGTCGGCACTGGCCATGCGCCCGTCATAACTTGACGCGCACGTAAAGGGAAGCTTTTTGATGACGCGACGTCACGTCAACGACCGGGGCACGGCCAAGGGCGACCTTCCGCAAAAGGTCTGCCCCGCTTGCGCGCGTCCGTTCAGCTGGCGCCGCAAATGGGCGCGCGACTGGGATCAGGTGAAATACTGCTCGGACAAATGCCGGGCGAAGGGCGGCTAGCGGAGCGGGCAGGCCTCGCGCAGCCGGAACCACAGGACCGGGCCGGTCACGGCGAGAAGCGCGAGGTTCACGACCGAATGGCCGATGTCGCCGCTCACTGCGTGGACACCCAGCATGACGGCCTGCAGCACCAGCAGGCCAGCCGCGGCCACGATCAACAGCGGACGGCCGATCTTCCAGCTGATCAGAGGGGTCAATAGCATGACGGCCAGCACGATCTCGGCCAGGCCGACTCCCCGCACCAGATCAACCGGCACATGCTGTGGCCAGCCCATCAGGGCGGTCAGGGTCGTGACCGGCTCGGTCAATTTGGCGTAGCCGGCGGCGATGAAGAACATCGCCACCCAGCCCTGCAGCGTCCAAAGGGTCAGGTTCAGATAGCTGGCATTCAGGCGCGCGCGCGCGCTCGGGACGGTGTGGCTGTGCATGGTCTTGGACCCGGGGAGGGCCTTCGTTTTATTGGTAACAGTGGCGATGTCGGAACGGCGAGCCTGTCCCGCAAGGGTGCGAAGCGTGAGCGTAACCATCCGTGATCGCCTTCTGCGCCGGGTCCACGGCCAAAGCGTGGCCGTATCCATACAGATGTTTAACCCCGACAGGCTTTCCGGGCGGTTAAGCCTGTTGCCGGGCCGCGCGAACGGCCGCCAGTCGTTCCAGCTTGGCGTGGAAGGGGCCCCAGTCATCGTCGTGGTCGATCGCGGCCCAGATCGCCTCGACCTCATCGATTCCCATCTCTTCGGGATCAGGGGCGGCAAAGACCGGATGTTCCAGCCGCTCGGGCCGGTCTGGCTCATGCTCGAACAGGGCAAAGCGGAAGGCGTCGAACGCCTCGCCCTGATAGAGCCGCGCGCGCGGCCCCCGGAGCGCCCGCTCGGACGAGGAGAACCCGCCGAACCAGTCGTGGAACAGCGGCTCCCACCGTAGCGCCTCACCGCCCTCGCGCAGCAGGGCCAGCGTCGTATCGACCAGCCTCTGGTCTGCCGCCTCGCCCAGAGACCTGACGCCCAGCCGCTCCAGAAAAGCGGCCCGAAGCTCGGTGATATAGCGCGGGCCGAAGCCGTTCAGGGCTTCTGTCAGGGCGCCGACCTCGGCGATCGGCTTCAGCGCCCCGCCCAATTGCGTGAGGGCCCAGAACACGGCCTCGGGCTGGCGGGCAAAGGCATAGAGCCCGAACTGGTCGAAATAGGCAGCGGTAAAGCCGGGCTCATAGTGGGGCAGGAACCGCCAGGGGCCATAGTCAAAGCTCTCGCCCGTGACATTCAGATTGTCAGTATTGAGCACCCCGTGGACAAAGCCCGCCGCGACCCAGCGCGCCGTCAGCCGGGCCGAGGCCGCGACGATCGCCGCCATCAGGCCGGGCACATCTCCCTCTGCGACCGAGGGGTGATAGAGGGCCCGTGTGTGCTCGACCAGCGCCGCCGTCAGATCCGGTCGCTCCAGATAAGCCGTTCGCTGAAAGGTGCCGAACCGTAGATGGCTGTGCGACAGGCGGACCAGCACCGCCGAGCGCGTCGGTGATGGCTCATCGCCGCGCTCCAGCGCCTCGCCGGTTTCGATCAGCGAGAGCGCGCGGCTGGTCGGCACGCCCAGCGCCTCCAGCATTTCGGCAGCCAGCACCTCACGCACGCCGCCCTTCAGCGTCAGCCGCCCGTCCGCCCCCCGCGACCATGGCGTCTGGCCCGAGCCCTTGGTGCCGAGGTCGAGAAGTCGGCCCTGATCGTCGCGAAGCTGCGCCGCCAGAAATCCCCGGCCGTCGCCGAGGTCGGGATTGTAAGTGCGGAACTGGTGCCCGTGATAGCGCATGGCCACCGGTCCGGGCTGACCCGGCAAGGGCTCGAACCGGCCGAAATGGGCGATCCACTCGGCCTCGGTCAGGGTGTCGAGGCCCACCGTGCCTGCTGCCCGGTCATTGCGAAAGCGCACGCGGGCCTCGGGAAATTCCGCCGGGCGGACGGCATCGCCGAAGTCCTCCCCGAGATCGAAGAAGCGGGGCTCGGGGCGGTAGGCGGAGGAGATCGGCATCGGCGACAGATGCGCACTCCGGCCCCGGCCTGCAATGGTGGCTGTCTAGTCGTCCCGCGAGGATTCGGCGCCGCGGAAGGTCGCCCAGTCGTCCCCCGTCGGCGGGGCCGGCAGGCCCTCGGGAATGCCGTCCGCGGGGTTGGGATCGATGGAATGCCCCTGACGGTGCAGATGGGCCTTGGCAATCATATTGGCCGAGATCGGGGCGGTCAGTAGCAGGAAGATGGTGATCAGCATCTCATGCGCCGACCAGGGCTGCCCCGACGCCGGGAAGTAGATCATCGAGGCGATCAGACAGGCGCCGACGCCCAGGGTGCTGGCCTTGGTCGGTCCGTGCAGGCGGGTCATCAGCGACGGCAGCCGTGCCAGACCCCATGAACCGACCAGGATGAATATCCCGCCCATGACCAGCAGGACCGAGATAGCGATTTCCGCGACCGGATTCATTCGACGATGTCTCCCCGCAGCAGGAATTTGCAGTAGGCGACCGTGCCGACAAAGGCGACCATGGCCAGCAGCAGGGCAGCCTCGAAATAGGTCTGGGTGGCCTCGGCCACGCCAAACACCACGATCAGCGCGATGACATTGATCGTCAGGGTGTCGACCGACAGGATGCGGTCGCCGAGCGTCGGCCCGCGCAACAGCCGGAACAGGCTGAGCAGCATCGCCAGGCTGACGCAGGCAAGGGCGAACCCCAGGGCCCAGGGCAGGATGGATCCGGTCATCGGAACACCTTCATCAGACGGGTCTCATAGCGTCGCTTGATGCGGGCGACCTCGGCCACCGGATCGGCGACGTCCAGCGCATGCACCAGCAGGGCCCGGCCATCGGACGAGATGTCACTGCTGACGGTACCCGGCGTCAGGCTGATGGTGCCCGCCAGAACGGTGATGGCCTCGGCCGAGCGCAACTCGGTCGGAATCACCAGCCAGCAGGACCGCAGGTCGCGGTTGCGGCGCGTCAGGATGATCCAGGCGATCTCGAAATTGGCGACGATGACGTCGAAGATCACGATCAGCAGATAGGCCAGGGCATCGCGGCCGAAGCGCATCTTCGGCCGGTCCGGCCAGAAGCGGCTGGTGACCAGCGGCACCACGACGCCGAAGACGAGCGCGAGGAACAGGGCGCCGAAGGTGAACTCATTCACCAGCAGCATCCAGACGACGACCAGCAGCACACTCAGTGCCGGGTGAGGCAGAAGGCGGCGGATCATCGGCGACCTCCGGCCGTCGGGCCGAGCACGGCATCAATATACTGCTGCGGGTCGAACAGCTGGGCTGCAGTCGCTCCGGTATAGGCCGTCACCGGCCCGCCGAGCACGGTCAGGGCCGCCAGCAGCCCCAGCAGGCTGGCCGCCACCCCCACGCCCCCCCACCGGCCCCGCAGGGCGCGGACCGGAATGGTCCCGTCGACCGAGGCACTCTTCCAGAACAGGCGGCTGCCGGCGCGGGCGAAGGCCAGCACCCCGATCAGGGTGGTGATCAGAATGGTGGCCCAGATCCAGGCCGCTTCCGGCGCCGCGCGCACCCCGTCGAGGATAAGCAGCTTGCCGATGAAGCCCGACAGCGGCGGCAGACCGACGATGCCGATGGCCGACAGGAAGAACAGCCCCGACAGCAGCTCTGACTGACAGAACCGCGGGGCGAGCGTCAGGGCGTCGCCGTGCTCGGCGCGCCGCTTGGCGATCATGTCGACGACGAGGAACAGCGCCGCCCCGGCCAGCGTCGAATGCGCGGCGTAATAGAGGGCGGGGCCCATGGCCTCGACCCGGAAGACCGAGACCGCGCTCAGCAGCACCCCCATCGAGCCGACCACCGACCAGGCGGCCATCTCGCGCAGGGTGCGGGCCGCAAACAGACCGACGAAACCGATGACGGTGGTGATGATGGCTGCGGGCAGCATCCAGTCCGCCGTCAGCCAGGCCAGCGCCCCGGCGTCCACGCCAAAGATCAGCGTGCCGGTCCGGATCAGCGCATAGGCACCGACCTTGGTCATGATGGCAAACAGGGCGGCCACCGTGGCCGTCGTCGCGGCATAGGCTCCGGGCAGCCAGAAATGCAGCGGCGCCAGCGCTGCCTTCAGGGCGAAGACCACGGTCAGAACAAGGGCTGCGGCCGCAATCAGACCCTGATCGCCCGGCGAGGCGGCAGCAACCCGAACCGCCATATCGGCCATGTTGAGCGTGCCCGTGACCCCGTACAGCAGGCCGACCCCGACCAGAAACAGGGTCGAGCCGACCAGGTTAATGACCACATACTGAACCCCCGCCTTGAGGCGTGTCGCTCCCTGACCGTGCAGAAGCAGCCCATAGGACGCGATGAGCAGCACTTCGAAAAAGACGAACAGGTTGAACAGGTCACCCGTCAGGAAAGCCCCGTTCAGGCCCAGCAGCTGGAACTGGAACAGCGGGTGGAAATGCCAGCCCTTGCGATCTGCGCCCGTGACGACGGCATAGCTCATTACCGCCAGTGCCAGCACGGCCGTGAGAAGCAGCATCATGGCCGACAGCCGGTCGAGAACCAGCACGATACCGAACGGCGCGCGCCAGTTGCCGAGCGCATAGCTTTCGACCGCGCCGCCCGAGGCGTGGAAGGTCAGACTGGCGGCAATGCCGACCAGCGCCAGACACGAGCCCAGCGACACCAGCCGCGAGGCGCCGAGCCGGTGCCGGAGCAACAGCAAGGTCAGCGCGCCGAGAAGGGCGGGCAGGATCAGGGCGGCGACGATCAGATGGGGGACGGGGATGCTCACGGCTGCACCTCCCCGTCGTCCCGGCCGTCGACCTGATCGGTGCCGGTCTCGAGGAAGGTCCGAAGCGCCAGGATCACGACAAAGGCTGTCATGCCGAAAGCAATGACGATGGCGGTCAGCACCAGGGCCTGGGGAAGGGGATCGGTATAGCCCTCGGCCGCCTTGTCGTAGATCGGCGGTCGGTCGATCACCAGCCGCCCCATCGCGAACAGGAACAGGTTGATGGCGTAGGACAGGAAGGCCAGACCCAGCACGACCGGGAAGGTCCGGCCGCGCAGCACCAGATAGACCCCGGCCGCCGTCAGGACAGCGATGGCCGAGGCGACAAGCAATTCCATCGTCATCGATCGGCCTCCGTTGCGGCGGCCGCATCATCGCGGGCTGGGTTGATGTCCATCGCGGTCTCGGTCTCGGGCTGGGGCTCCTTCTCGGCCCGTTCGGCGACCTGGGACAGCTGCGCCAGCGCCAGCATCACCGCCCCGATCACCGTCAGCGCCACCCCGATGTCGAACAGTATGGCGGTCGCCAGTTCAAACTCGCCGATCAGGGGCAGGCTGAAATAGTCGAAGGCACTGGTCAGGAAGGGCGCACCGAAGGCCAGTGACCCCAGTCCGGTCAGGGCAGCCACCAGCACCCCGGCCCCGATCAGCGAGTGGTGGTCGGCGTGCAGCCTCTGGTCGGCGAAGGCAAAGCCCGAGGCCATGTACTGCATCAGTATGGCCACAGCGACCACCAACCCGGCGATGAAGCCTCCGCCCGGCTGATTGTGCCCCCTCAGGAAGATGTACAGGGCCACCATCACCGCCAGCGGCAGGACCAGCCGGGTAGCGACCACCAGCATCATCGGGTGGTGTTCGGGCGAGCGCACAGTGTCGGGCTTCCAGGCCGCCAGACGCTTGCCGCTGGCGCCCGTCCCGACCCGCTCCAGCAGGGCGAAGATGCCCAGGGCCGCAATGCCCAGGACAATGATCTCCCCGAAGGTGTCGAACCCGCGGAAGTCGACCAGAATGACGTTGACGACATTGGTCCCGCCGCCGCCCGAATAGGCATTGTCCCAGAAATAGCCCGAGATGCTGTCCAGGGGACGGGTCATGATGGCCCAGGCGGCTCCGCCGACACCCAGCCCCGCGGCCACCGCCACCCCGCCGTCCCGGATATTGCGCCACGGGCGGCTTTCGACCGGCGTCTGCTTGGGCAAAAGGTTCAGCGCCAGCAGCATCAGCAGGATGGTCACCACCTCGACCGAAATCTGGGTCAGGGCCAGATCGGGCGCCGACAGGTGGACAAAGGCGAGGGAAATGATCAGCCCGACGATGCCGATGTAGATCAGCGACATATAGCGCGCCTTGTGGGTCAGGACGACCATGGCGGTCGCCGCGATCAGCGCAATCCAGCCGACCACAGCGGCAGGCGACGCCGCGACGCCCGAGCGGTCGCCGGCGACGTAGCCAGCCGAGAAAAACCCGGCAAAGCCCACCACCACCGCGGTGCCGATCAGGGCTGCCATGCCCCGCTGCAGCGACCCGTTCTGCAGCAGATCCGTGCCCTTCCACGCCAGTCTGACAGCACCCCGCACTCCGGCATCAAACATGGCCTTGGCTTCCGGCAGCCGCGCGGCCCGCCACAGACGGTCCAGTCGCCGGTGTCCGGCCAGCAGAACGGCGCCCAGCCCGATCGCGATGACACTCATGTAGAGCGCGGGGGTCACCCCGTGCCACAGGGCCAGATGCTCAGGCTCGACGGCGCCCTTGGTCACCGCCGCAGCGACCTGGTTGACCAGTGGGCCGGCCACCAGGGCGGGAGCGAGACCAATGGCCACGACCAGCGCGACCAGCACGGCGGGCGGGCCCCACAGGCCGATGCCGGGATCATGCGGCGTCTTCGGATAGTCGTCGCGCCGCTTTCCGAAATAGACATGCACGATGTAGCGAAGCGAATAGGCCACCGAGAGCGTCGCCCCCAGCGTCGCCAGCACCGGGAAGACCCAGGCCTGACCCAGCCAGACCGTGTCGGCGGCCTCGTACAGCATCATTTCCTTGGAGATGAAGCCGTTGAGCGGCGGCACCCCCGCCATCGACAGACCGGCGATCACCGCCAGCGTCCCGGCAACCGGCATCAGGCTGAACAGTCCGCCCAGCCGCCTGATGTCGCGCGTGCCCGCCTCGTGGTCGACAATGCCGGCGTTGAGGAACAGCGCCGCCTTGAACGTCGCGTGATTGATGATGTGGAACACCCCGACCAGCGCCGCCATCGGCGTGCCGATGCCGAACAGCATCGTCAGAAATCCCAGATGGCTGATGGTCGAATAGGCCAGCAACCCCTTCAGATCGTCCTTGAACAGCGCCACGCAGGCGGCGAAAACCATGGTCACGAGGCCGGTGGTCGCCACGATCAGGAACCAGGCCTCGGTTCCCGCCAGCACCGGCCACAGCCGCGCCAGCATGAACACCCCGGCCTTCACCATGGTGGCCGAATGCAGATAGGCGCTGACCGGTGTCGGGGCCGCCATGGCGTGCGGCAGCCAGAAATGGAACGGGAACTGGGCCGACTTGGTGAAACAGCCGCCGAGGATCAGAAGCAGGGCCGGCAGATACAGCGGCGAGGCCTGGATGGCCTCTCCCTGTTGCAGGATCACCGTCAGGTCGTAGGACCCGGCGATATGGCCGAGGATCAGCAGCCCCCCGATCAGGGCCAGGCCGCCGCCGCCGGTGACGAACAGCGCCATCCGCGCGCCCTGCCGGGCTTCGGGCGAATGTCGCCAGAAGCCGATCAACAGGAAGGACGACAGGCTGGTCAGCTCCCAGAATATCAGCAGCAGCAGCACATTGTCCGACAGGACGATGCCCAGCATCGCCCCCTGGAACAACAGCAGATAGGTGAAAAACCGGCCCATCGGGTCGGCTGCCGCCAGGTAGAAGCGCGCATAGATGATGATCAGCAGGCCGATGCCGAGGATCATGCCCGCGAACATCAGGCCCAGCGGGTCAAGGAACAGGCTGGCGTTCAGGCCCAGAGCGGGAATCCAGGGCACACTTGCCGTAAACACCTCGCCCCTCATGACGCCGGGAACCATGCTGCCCAGCACGATCAGGGCCGACAGGGTCACCGCCCCGGCGGCCAGGGCGCAGGCGTTCCGGCCGAACCGGATGGCCAGGGCGGGTGCCAGGGCCCCCAGCAGGGGCAGTAGGGCAAGCAAGAACAGCAAGGATCGGCCTCGGAAGCGGGGGTCAGGCGGGGCGCGGGCCGTCCTTGTAGAGGCTGCCCGTCCGAATTTCTCCCCCGCTGCAAAAAAATGTCGCACCCCGGCCGCATCGCCGCCTTGATGGGGGCGGGTTTCCACCAGCCCCACGCCGGGACCGCGCAGGATTTCACCCCTCAGCGCCCCGGATACTGTCGACGCCTGGACGAATATTGACGTAAGGTCATCTCTTTCTGTCGCTTTTGCGTCACAGTTCAGTCCACGACAGGGCCGAATTCAGGCCCTGGCGGGGCCCGCTGCTTGTGACTGGCCCGCGCTTGGATTACCCCAATGGTTGGAGGATCCACGCCCCGACAGAAGGGCAGGTCCACGGGATCAGGAAACGGCTCGGCGGCCAA
>CAXICH010000074.1:0-9309 GCA_964022245.1 uncultured Alphaproteobacteria bacterium | reverse complement strand
CCCGCCGAGATGCGCGAGCGCCTGAACGGCCTGTTCGACGGCTGCATGGTGGGCCGGACGATGTATGTCGTGCCGTTCTGCATGGGGCCGCTGGGCTCGGAAATCAGCGCGCTGGGCGTCGAGATCACCGACAGCGGCTATGTCGCCGTGTCGATGGGCATCATGACCCGCATGGGCAAGGACGCGCTGGACGCGCTGGGCGAGGACGGGATGTTCGTGCCGGCCGTCCATACGCTGGGCGCCCCGCTGGCCGAGGGTCAGGCTGATGTGCCGTGGCCCTGCAACGAGGACAAATGGATCGTCCATTTCCCCGAGACGCGGGAAATCTGGTCCTATGGCTCGGGCTATGGCGGCAACGCCCTGCTGGGCAAGAAATGCTACGCCCTGCGCATCGCCTCGGTCATGGCCCGCGATGAGGGCTGGCTGGCCGAGCACATGCTGATCCTGAAGCTGACCGATCCGCAGGACCGCGTGAAATATGTGGCCGCGGCCTTCCCGTCGGCCTGTGGCAAGACCAATCTGGCCATGCTGCAGCCGTCGATCCCCGGCTGGAAGGCCGAAACGGTGGGCGACGACATCGCCTGGATGCGCTTCGGTGACGACGGGCGACTGTATGCCGTGAACCCGGAAGCGGGCTTCTTTGGCGTGGCGCCGGGTACCAGCCGCAACACCAACAAGAATGCGCTCGAGACTCTGGCGACCAATACCGTCTTCACCAACGTCGCGCTGACGGCGGACAATGATGTGTGGTGGGAGGGCCTGACGAAGGAGGCGCCCGCAGGTCTGACCAACTGGAAGGGCCAGCCGCACGACCCGGCCTCGGGCGAACCGGCGGCCCATCCGAACGCGCGCTTCGCGGCCCCCGCTGCCCAGTGCCCGACGATTGCGCCGGAGTGGGAGGATCCGAAGGGCGTGCCGATCGACGCCATCCTGTTCGGCGGCCGGCGGGCCTCGGCTGTCCCGCTGGTGACCGAGGCCTTCGACTGGGAGCACGGGGTGTTCCTGGGCTCGACCGTGGCTTCCGAAGGCACGGCAGCGGCCGAGAACAAGGTCGGCGAGTTGCGCCGCGACCCGTTCGCGATGCTGCCCTTCTGCGGCTACAATATGGGCGATTATTTTGCCCACTGGCTGGCCATGGGCAGGAAGAGCGACCCGGCGAAACTGCCGCGGTTCTATTTCGTCAACTGGTTCCGCAAGGGCCAGGACGGCAAGTTCGTCTGGCCGGGCTTTGGCGATAATGCGCGGGTTCTGAAGTGGATCAGCGAGCGCCTCGACGGTGAAGCCGAGGCCGTCGAGACGCCGGTGGGTCAGGTGCCGACACGCGAGTCGCTGGATCTGGACGGCCTTGCGCTGACCGACGCCGATCTGTCGACCCTGCTGGACGTCGATGTCGAGGTATGGAGCGAGGAAGCCTCGCGCATTCCGGCCTTCTTCGAGACCTTCGAGGACCGCATGCCGAAAGCCCTGTGGGACCAGCACAAGGCGTTGGAACAGCGGTTGTCGGCGGCCCGCAGCGCCTCGATGGCGGCCGAATAGGGCCGGTCACGGCTTGATTTCAGGACGCGCCCGGTCGATGCACCGGGCGTGACCTCCTCTTGCGACATTGCCGTCATCGGCGCGGGCGTGCTCGGCCTGGCCGTCGCCGCAGACCTGCGCGCGCGAGGACGGGACGTATGTGTCATCGACCCGGGCGGGGCCAATGCCTCGTCGGTCGCCGCCGGCATGATTGCCCCCGCCATGGAGAGCCTGCTGGACCCGGGGGTGGCAGATCCGGTGAGCCGTGCCGCCCTGTTGAGACAGGCGCGGGATCGGTGGCCGGCGTTTGCCGCGCGGCACGGGATCGCGCTGATCCGGGACGGGGTGGACTGGATCGGGCCGGATGCGGACGGCGTGGTCGCGCAGCTGGCGGCGCTGGGCTTTGCGGCGGAGCGGACGGTGACGGGAGCCTTCTGCCCGGAAGACTGGCGGATTGATCCGGTTGCGGCTCTGGCGGCGCTGGGGCAGGGGGGCGAACGGCTGGAGGGTCGGGTCGCGGCGGTTCAGCCGCACGGCGCGGGCTGGCATCTGACGCTCACCCACGGGCGCGAGGTCCTCGCGCGGTCCGTTGTTCTGGCTACGGGCACCGCCTTTCCCGAACTGCCCGAGGCGGTCAGGCGCGCGGTCGACCGGGTTCAGGCGATCGGCGGTCGGCTGGCCTTTACGACTCGCCGGCTGGTCGGGCGCCCGGCGCGGTTTGCCGGAGGCTATGCGGTGCCGCTGGGCGAGGGCACGGTGATCGGCGCGACGATGGAAGCGGGCGGACTGCTGGTCGAGGCGTCCGGCTTGCAGCAGACGCTGCTGGAGCGGGCGTGTGAGGCGCTGGGTCTGGCGGAAATCGGCCCGGTCGAATGGCGGACAGGGGTCCGGGGCGCGACCGCCGATGGCCTGCCCCTGACCGGGGAGGTCCTGCCCGGCCTGCATCTGGCGCTGGCGCCGCGCCGCAACGGCTGGCTGATGGCACCGGCCGTGGCCGCGCAGACGGTGGCCGGGATCGAGAGCCGCCAGACGGGCTGACGCCCCCCGATCCCGATCGCCCTAATCCGGCAGGGTGAAGCGGATGCCGACGGTGACGCGGGCGCCGCCGACGGCCTGACCGTCCACGGTGCGCGGGCTCATGCGGAAGTCGCGCGACAGCCGGGTGGCGGCGCGCCCGAAGCCGTAGCCGCCCGGAGTCTCGCTGACCACCTGACAGTCGGTGAGGCTGCCGTTGACGCGCACCGTGCAGCTGAGCGTGGCCGAGCCCGTGACGTTCGCCGCGATGGCGCGTTCGGGATAGGCGCGCATCAGGGCTTCGCCGGAGGGTTTGCGGACCCAGTCCGGGTTGGTGATGGTCGGCGGACCTGCAGGCACGACCTCGGCCGGTGTATTGCCGGTGCCGGCCGGGGACGGGGTCTGGATCGGCTGGCTGAGGGTGATGGCTGGACCTGCCGGGGCGGTCGGAACGTCCGGAATGACGACGGTCAGCGTCTCGGTCGTCGGGACGGTTGCCAGCGGGCGGTGGATTGGCGGGTTGGGTGCCGGGGGCTCGGGGGCCACGTCCGGCTTGGGCGGAGGCGGCCTGTAGAATTCGAGTGTGATGGTCTTTTCGGGGACAGACGGCGCACTCACCGGCAGTTCGAAGCGCTGATAATAGAGGGCGATACCGACGCCGACGTGGGCGGCCAGGACAATGGCCAATGCGGTCAGGGTGGTGGGGGTCAGCTTTGAGCGCGGCGTTTCGCCATAGTCGAGGGGGCTGACCAGGCCGGGGCCACCGGCGTGATTCATCATCATGGACGTCTCTCCCTTATGCCGTCCCCACAGCACACCCTGAGGTGAAGGGGGCGCTGACCTTGCGGCAAGTTTAAGGCGAACCTGATGTGCGACGATCACGGTTCGGTGGGTTAAGATTCAATTAACCATGTCGGCCCAGCCTCTCGCCCATGTCCATCAGCGCGATTCCCTCCCAGGGCGGTGTCGAGGCGGCCATCCGGCGCGCCTCTGCCTCGACGGGTGTGGATTTCGACTTCCTGATGAAGACGGCCCAGCGCGAGAGCGCCATGAACCCGTCGGCGCGGGCCCGGACATCCTCGGCGGCCGGGCTGTTCCAGTTCATCGAGCAGACCTGGTTGTCGACGCTGAAGCAGCATGGCGGCAAGCACGGATACGGCCAGTATGCGGATCTGATCTACAAGGGCACGGACGGGCGCTGGCGCGTGGACGGCGCGGCGCGCAATGTCGTGCTGGACCTGCGCTATGACCCGGTCGCGGCTTCGGCCATGGCGGGCGAGCTGACGGCCTCGAATGCCGCCTATCTGCGCGGGCGGATCGGGCGCGAGCCCACAGCCGGCGACCTTTATGCCGCGCACTTTCTGGGACCGGCGGGCGCCGCCAAGCTGGTCGAGGCGGTGAGTACGCGGCCCGGCGCCAATGCGGTGGCCCTGTTCCCGCAGGCGGCGGCCGCCAACCGCTCGATCTTTTACCGTGACGGACGCCCGGCCACCGTCGCCGAGGTCTATGCCAATCTGACCAGCAAGGCGGGGCAGGGCATGCCCGCGGTTCCGTCCGGGCCACCGGCCGTTGACGCCCTGTCGCCGAAGGACCGGATGGTCGCGGACCAGATGGACCGGATGCGTCAGGATCAGGGCCTGCTGGCCCTGCTGCTGGGGCAGGAGGGCGACGACAGCAATGCGGGTTTCCTGCGCGCTTTCGTCGGCACGGCGGACGCCTGATCGGGCCCGGTTGGTAAACTGTGCATTAAGCCTGTCGCGCGCATGCTTCGGGACGGGAATCGGAGCACACCGGTTCGTATAGCCCAGCTGAGTCCGACATGACGGCCTATCGCGCCCGCCTTACCGAATTCGACATCCGCCGACTGATCAAGTCGACCGACGAGGATGAGCGCGCGGCCGCGACCCACAAGCTGTGCCGCAATATGGAGCGGGTGGAGCTGACTCCGGAGGACCGGGAGGCAGCCGAGAAAATCCTTCGGGTGCTGGCCCACGACGCGGCCGAACTGGTGCGGCGGGCGATGGCTGTGACGCTGAAGTCTTCGGACCTGATCCCGCGTGATGTGGCGCGACGGCTGGCCGCCGATGTGGATAGCGTCGCCCTGCCGATCATCGGCTTTTCACCGGCCTTTTCGGACGAGGACCTGATCGAGATCGTCAAGGCAGGCTCGACCACCCGGCAGGTGGCGATCGCCGCCCGACCCCGGGTGTCGCGGGATGTCTGTCAGGTTCTGGCCGAGACGGGCAGCCGGGAAGCGGTGCGGACGCTGGCCGCCAATGACAATGCCGATCTGGCCGAAGACGCGATGGGTGTGGTGGTCGACAGGTTTGCCGACGCTTCCGAGGTCCTGACCGCGCTGTCGTACCGTCAGGTGCTGCCCCCGGACATCACGGAGCGGCTGGTCGCCCATGTGTCGGAAACGGTGCGGGAGCATCTGATCAGCCGGCACGCCATCGCGCCCGAGGCGGCGATCCGGCTGTCGGCCCATGCCCGCGAGCGGGCCACGCTGGATCTGGTCGATCAGGCCGCCACAACGACCGATATGGTGACCTTTGTCTCGCGACTGAATGGTCGGCGGGCCCTGACGCCATCCCTGCTGCTGCGGGCGCTGGCACGCGGACAGCTGACGTTTGTGGAGCACGGGCTGGCCGAACTGGCCCAGACGCCGCACGCGCGGACCTGGCTGATGGTGCATGATGCCGGACCGCTGGGGCTGAAGGCGATCTACGATCGGGCCGGGCTGCCGCCGCGGCTGTTCCAGGCCTTCCGGTCAGGGATCGATACCTGGCGGGCGCTGCAGGCCGAGGGTGCGGATTTCACGGCGGAGACCTTCCGCCAGCGCATGCTGGAACGCTTCCTGACGCAGCGGCCGAATGTACCGCGCGAGGATCTGGCCTATCTGATGGAGCGGCTGGATCGCGAACCGATGCCGGCGGCCGACGCCAGAGGCGCCGCGACCGCGGCCTGAGGCTGTTCCGAGGGAGCAGGGACGCCCGCGTCCCCGGTCTCCGGCTATGCCGGAGCGGGTAGATCGAGAGGAATCTCTAGGCCGCGTGTTCGGTGACGCGGGCTTCCAGGGTCTCGGCGAGGGTCTGGCCGACGGGGTGATCGTCAGTCTGGATCTTGTCGCGGACGACGGCGCGGATGGCGTCGATGTGGGCGTCAATCAACACCAGGGGCGCGGCCATGCGCTTGTCCGGGGCGTCCATCAGTTTGCACAGGGAACCCGCCAGGCGGGTCACCAGAGGATACTGATAGGTCGAGCCGAGCCCCTTGAGGTCGTGGGCGCGAAAATAAAGCGCCTCGGCCGTTTCGACCGTATATCCGCGATCCCGGATGTCCGCCTGTGCCTTGTCGAGCTTTTCGATCTCGTCCTGCAGCCATTGGGCGAACTGGGACGACATCGCCTGCAGGGCTTCCTCGGCCTTGGCGATCGCCTTCGCGTCGACGCCACCGAATCCGCCACCGACCTTCAGGCGAAGGGTATTGGGGGGGCGAATGACCTGTGCCGGACCGCTCATCGGCTACTCCTGTAGAATTCAGGCCCCGATCATGCGCGGGCGGTCTTAAGAAGCCGTGACCGTCAACCGGTGAACTGCTCGGACAGGACGCGCTCCTCGAACGAGCGACCCGGATCGAACATCATGGTCAGGTTGATATCCCGCCGCTCACATACATCGACGCGGCGGACGCGACGGACCTCGAAACTGTCGGCGGTGGCGCTGACGGGACGTTTGTCGGCTTCGAGCACCTCGAAGCTGACCTGGGCCTCGTGGGGGAGCAGGGCCCCGCGCCAGCGGCGGGGACGGAAGGCACTGATGGGCGTCAGGGCCAGAATGCGGGCGTCCAGCGGAATGATGGGGCCGTGGGCGGACAGATTGTAGGCCGTGGACCCCGCCGGGGTGGCGATGAGGCAGCCGTCGCAGCTGAGTTCCTCCATCCGTACCCGCCCGTCGACGCGAATCCGCAGCTTGGCGCTTTGCCGGGTCTGGCGAAGCAGGGAGACCTCGTTGATGGCCAGGCCGCTGTGGGTCGCGCCGCTTTCACTCCAGGCGTCCATCTGCAGCGGATGGATGACGGTGCGATCGGCTGCCGCCAGGCGCGGCAACAGGTCGTCCTCGTCGTAATCGTTCATCAGAAAGCCGACCGAGCCCCGGTTCATGCCGTAGACCGGCGTGCCCCGCGCGAGGTTGACGTGCAGGGTCTCGAGCATGAAGCCGTCCCCGCCCAGAGCGACGATGACCTCGGCCTTTTCCTCCGGCACATGGGCATAGCGATCGCGCAGACGCGCAAGCGCGGCCTGGGCTTCGGGACGTTCACTGGCCACAAACGCCAGTCGGGGAGCGGGAGGAGGTGTCACCCTCACAGGTGAGACCCGGGGTGATGACTTGTCAAACGCCCATTGCCGATCCGGGGTCAGCCGGCCGGCGAGGCGCCGTCGCCGATCAGGGCCCGCAACGCGCGCGCTGCCGATTGCGGCGACAGGGCACCGCGGAGCCAGACCGCATTGCCGGCCTCACCCGGCGGGCCGCCGTTCAGCTGGCGGATTTCGTAGAGCAGAGGCGGAAAAACGGCACGGTCAATGCCGACCGCCGCACAGGCATAGTAGAGGGCTTCAGGCGTGCTGTGGGTCAGGCAGGCCTTGACCTGGGCCATGGTGAAGCCGCCGAGGACAACCAGGGCATGCTGGAACAGGCCCAGCTTCTTCTCGCGGATGGCCCGGATCAGATACCCGGGCCGAAGCTGCCCGGCGGCCTGGAGCTTGAGCACGAGCCTTCGGTCCATCTCGTCCCGGTCCTCATCGGCCGGTGGCGGCGGGCTGCTGCCGAGTGTCGAGAAGGCCGACTGCACAGCGTCCTCAACGACGTCGTCAAGCCTGAGATCGGTGATCGCGAAGCGTTCGGCCATCGACTCGCGCAGGGCGGTGCCGATCCAGCTGTACAGCTGTCGGGCCATGGACTCGTCGAGACGGGGGTGGCGGGCGAGGGGCGCGCGCAGGGCCGCGAGCCGACGCGAGTGCTCGACCAGCCGCCGAAGGCCTTCGGCGCTGATCTCGGCCGTGGTGTTGCCCGCCAGGGCGGTCAGGGGCGCGGGGTGGGCCTGATCCAGAATCGCATCGGCGACGCGGGCGCTGAGGTTTGGTCGGCGGGCGACCTCGATCTGGTGTTCCAGACTGGCCTTGACCAGCACTGCCAGAAGATCCTCGTCCTTGAGGATCGGGCTTCGGGCGAGGATCGGGCGGGCGATTTCGATCTCGTCGAGAGCCAGGATGTTGACGAGGGCAGAGGGCGCCCAGGAGGCCGTCGCGAGGCGTTCGGACAGGGCCTTGCGGATGTCGTGCTCGGCCTGACGGGCGAGAACCAGAAAGATGTCGGTCAGGACGGGAGACAGGTCCTGACTGGTGGCCGGATGTTGATCGCACAGGGCCATGACCCCCATGAGCAGGCGTTGCCGGTCCTCAAGTGTCCGGCTGTGGGCGAGGGTCAGCAGGTCCGTCATGGCCGCGCCGGGCGGCTGGAGAGGGCCTGTATCTTCGAGGGCGACTGCCGTCACGATCGACAACTCCCGACTTGCCAAGCCGACGACCGACTCGATCCACTGTCAGGGAGACTATCGATAAAGGCGGTGAAGACAGGGTTAACCACATCTTGCCGAGCGCTGCCGTATCGGAGCGCGGCTTGACCGGATGGTCATACGGGGCGAGATTCGCCTCTAACCAAGGAGACAGGTCTATGGCTGATGGAGCCCCCGCATCGCTGAAGTCCCGCGTGTCCGAGGCCGAGTGGCAGGCACGGGTTGATCTGGCGGCCCTGTATCGTCTGGTCGCGCTGCACGGCTGGGACGACATGATCTTCACCCACATCTCGGCCCGGGTCCCGGGGCCGGAGCATCACTTCCTGATCAATCCCTACGGGTATTATTTCGAGGAGATCACGGCATCGTCGCTGGTGAAGGTCGATCTGGACGGCAACATCGTTCAGGAGACGACGAATTTCATCAATCCGGCCGGCTTCACCATTCACTCGGCCGTGCACGCGGCCCGAGAGGACGCGCATTACGTCATCCACCTGCACACGGTGGCGGGCGTCGGCGTCGCGGCGCAGCAGCACGGGCTGCTGCCGGTCAGTCAGAATGCCTGTCTGCTGCAGCACCAGGTAGCCTATCACGGCTATGAGGGGCTGGCGCTGAACCATGACGAGCGCGAACGTCTGGTCGCAGATCTGGGCGACAAGCCCCTGATGCTGCTGCGAAACCATGGGACGCTGGCCGTGGGGCAGACGGCGGCGGCGGCATGGGTGGGGATGTTTTTCCTCGAACGGGCCTGCGCCCAGCAGATCGCCGCCCTGTCGGCGGGCCGCGACAATGTGCTGATCGCCCCGGATGCGGCGCAGAACGAGACGAAAGAACAGGGCAAGGGCATTGGCTTCATCTCGGCGCTGGCCTGGCCGGGCGCGCTGCGCATGCTGGACCGGAAGTCGCCCGGCTACGACGCCTGATCATGGGGCGGGGGCTGGGCATCGCTCTGGTCCTCGCCGGTGTGGTTCCGGTGGCCCTGCCCGCCGAGGCCGGGCCATGGACCCGCGACAAGGCCACGGCCCAGTTCATCCTGAAATATGAAGTGATGCGGGCGGAGCAGGGCTTTGACCCTGATGGCAACAGTGTGCCCCTGTTGGTGGATCGGCGCGATACCAGCCTGAGCCTGTTAGCCGAATACGGTCTGACCGACCGTTTGACACTGGTGTTCAAGAGCGACTGGCAGACGGGGTCTGACGCCTTTGT
>CAXICH010000073.1:0-9323 GCA_964022245.1 uncultured Alphaproteobacteria bacterium | reverse complement strand
AAGGCCTCGCGGCGGGTGCTGACCATCTCGCGGGCCATGGCCGGGCCGTCATCGGCCATGATGATCAGGACATTGGGCTGGCACCCCCGGGGGCCGGTCTGAAGCCCGACCCCTGCCCCGACTTCGGCCAGCCGCCGGACCATATATTCAGTGACGCGGGGGTCTGCGTTCAGCACCTCGGCGCAGAGGGGCGTCTGCCATCGGGCGACCTCGCTGCCCATGGCCGGGGCCAGCACCTCGCGGACATAGGGGACGGCCCGTTCCCGCGCCGCCTGCCTCTGTCCCTCGACGACGATGTCCTCGACGGGGGTGGCCGCAACCGGCGGATCCTGTGCCGGAACGGGGTCCTGAAGCGTGACGGCAAGGCCCAAGGCCAGGGTAATCGCGAGCATCTCGGCCCTCCTGTGCGGCACATGTGGCCACAGCAGGAGGGCCGGGACAAGATCAGCCGGTCAGGGCGGCCAGACGGTTCAGCTCTGCGACATGGGCGGCGAAGGCCTTTTTACCGGCCGGGGTCAGGCTGGCCCAGGTGCGCGAGCGGCCGTCGACCGGGGTCTTGGTCAGCTTGATATAGCCCGCGTCCTCCAGCTGTTTCAGGTGTTTGGACAGGACCGAGTCCGAGACCTTGAGGCTGTCGCGGAGGAGGGCGAACTCGGCTTCGACGCTGGACAGGATGGCGCAGATCTGCAGCCGGCCCGGAGCGTGGATGACGGGATCGAAGAGGGGCGGGGGCGTCATCCCTGATGGGCCTCGGCCAGATCGCGCTTCCAGACGTGCATCCACAGACGGCCGCCGAGGATGGCGGAGACGAATCCCGACGCTCCGGGCGCCAGGGGCATCCAGACGATGCCGGACGACTTGCCCCAGATCGACAGGCCCATCAGGCCGATGAGGATAGCGGCGAGGCCTATGGCGACCCATCGGGCGCGCTTCGGGGAATAGCCGCTGACCCACCAGCCGACGCGGTTTCGCCACCACTGGACACTGATCGCGAGGCCCACGAGGGCTATGACCAGGGCCAGCATCGCCCACGGCGTCGGCAGGCCCTGACTGGCGACCATCAGGCCGCAGATCGCGCCATAGGCCAGGTCCCAGCCAACGGGATAGGCGAGGGTGCCGGGGACGCCGGCACGGGCCTCGCGGATGCGGTCCAGGGCTTCATTCGGGTCATCTGTCATCGGGTGTCCTCACTTTCCGATGTGGAAAGTAGCATGACTTTCCATCATGGCAAGTGATAATTTTCCGAAGTGGAAAGTCAGGCCTTGCGGAAGGGGGACTCGGCCTCGGTCTGGGCCTTGATCTCGGCCTCGATGGCCGGGCGCTCGTGGTCCAGATAGCGGGCGATGGCGTCGCGGAATCCGGGGTCGGGGATGTGGTGGGCCGAGCGGACGGGGGTGGGCAGATAGCCGCGCGCCAGCTTGTGATGGCCCTGCGCCCCCGCCTCGACGCGCTTCAGGCCGCGCGCCAAGGCGAACTCGATGGCCTGATAATAGCAGAGCTCGAAATGCAGGAAGGGGATGTCCTCCAGCGTGCCCCACTGACGGCCGTACAGGGCGTCGCGGCCGATCAGATTAAGGGCGCCGGCGATGGGGTTGTCGCCGCGATACGCCATGACCAAGGCGATGCGGTCGGCCATGGTCCGGCCGATGCGGGCAAAGAAGTCGCGGGTCAGATAGGGCCGGCCCCATTTGCGGCTGCCGGTGTCGAGGTAGAAGGCGAAGAAGGCGTCCCAGACAGACTCGGTCAGGTCGGCGCCGGTCAGGATGCGGATGTCGAGCCCGGCCCGGGCCTCGCGTCGCTCGCGCCGGATGGTCTTCCTGCGGTTTGAGGACAGGGCGGCGAGAAAGCCCTCGAAATCGCCATAGCCCTGGTCGGTGAAGACGTACTGCAGGTCGAGGCGGGGCAGCCAGCCGGCGGCGGTCATCTCGACGCCCTCGGCCTCGGTCGGGAAATTGACGTGGATCGACGACAGGTCGAGGCGGGCGCACAGGGTCTCGGCGCCCTGGATCAGGGCTTGGCGGACTGTGCCGGGATCGGCGTCCGGGTGGATCAGGAAGCGCGGACCGGTGACGGGCGTAAAGGGGACGGCGCCCAGCAGCTTGGGATAATAGCGCCCGCCGGCGCGCTCCCACGCCTCGGCCCAGGCGTGGTCAAAGACATATTCGCCACTGCTGTGGCCCTTCAGCCAGAGGGGCATCAGGCCGAGGGTGCGGCCGCCGTCGTCCTCGAGCGCCAGATGCCGCCCGGCCCAGCCCTGATCGGGCGCGGCGCTGCCCGAAGCTTCGCAGGCGTCGAGGAAGTCATAGCCGATGAAGGGATCGCCGGTGGGGGCGGCCAGCGCCTCCCACGCGTCCCGGCCGACATCGGCGACCGCGCCGTGGACGCGGAGGGTAAAGCCGTCGTCCGTCACTTCACCTCGACGATGGCGTCCACCTCGACGGCGAAGCCCAGCGGCAGGCGATAGACGCCGACGGCCGAGCGGGCGTGACGACCGGCGTCGCCGAACACCTCGACCATCAGGTCCGAGCAGCCGTTGATGACGGCGGGAATGGCGATGAAGTCGGGCCCGGCCTGGACGAAGCCGCCCAGCTTGACCACGCGGACGACGCGCTCAAGGTCGCCGCCGAGGGCGTCCTTGATCTGGGCCAGAAGATTGACGCCGCACGTGCGGGCGGCGCGGGCCGCGTCCTCGGGGCTGACGTCGACGCCGACCGTGCCCTTGATGCCGCCCGAGGCGTCATTCGACAGCTGGCCCGAGATGTGGACCAGATTGCCGGTGCGAACCCAGGGCACATAGTTGGCGACGGCCTTGGCGGGCTCGGGCAGGTCGAGGCCCAGTTCGGCGATGCGGGCGGCGTAGGTCATGGTCGTCTCCTGATGTCTTTCGGGGCGTTTAGCCCGGCGCGGGCGAGGCGTCACCCCGTCCGCGATGTCGCGCTCAGCTTTTCAGCGACCGGCCCGAGATGACGGCGCCGGGGCCGAACCGGTCGCGCAACCGGTCGATGGTGGTCTCGGTGTTGAGCTCGCGCGTGCGGTCGGCGGCGAACAGGCCGGGCGCGACGTCGGCGGCGTCCACCAGATCGGCCATGCCGATGCCGATCAGGCGATAGGGCGGGCCCAGTTCGGGCGTCATCAGGGCCCGACCCTCGGCAAACAGGGTGCGCGCGGTCTGGACCGGATCGGCCAGGGTCCGCCGACGCGTCAGGATGCGGAAATCGGTGCGCCGCAGCTTGAGCGTGACGACCCGTCCGGCGATGCCGTCGCGCCGCGCCTTGGCCGCCAGCTTCTCGCACAGCGGCCAGAGCTCGGCCTCGAGGTCTGATGCCTGGGACAGATCGACATTGAAGGTGGTCTCGGCACTCATGCCCTTGCGGTCATGCTCGGGGTCGACCGGGCGACTGTCGCGCCCGTGGGCGAGGTCGGACAGGCGCAGCCCCCAGTCGCCGTAGCGTTTGACCAGATCGCGGACATCGGCCCCGGCGAGGCGGCCAATGGTGTCGAATCCGTCGGCCCGCAGGGTGCGCCCGAAGATGGGCCCGACGCCGGGCAGGATCGACACGGGGCGGGGGGCCAGCAGCTGCTGCGCCTCGGAACCGATGACCGAAAAGCCGCGCGGCTTGTCCAGTTCCGAGGCGACCTTGGCGAGGAAGCGGTTGGGGGCGAGGCCGATCGAGACGGTCAGGCCGACCTCGGCCTCGATCCACTTCTGAAGCCGCGCCAGCTGCCAGGCGGGCGAGCCGCCATTCAGCCGCTCGGTGCCCGACAGGTCGGCCCAGGCCTCGTCCAGCGACAGGGTCTGGATCAGGGGCGTGAGGGCGGCCAGCGCCCCGAGGATGCGGCGGCTTTCGTGTTTGTACTTCGCAAAGTCCGGCTTGATCACCACTGCGTCGGGACAGGCCTTGAGCGCCTTGAACATCGGCATGGCCGAGCCGACGCCGTACTGCCGGGCGACGTAGCAGGCGGTCGCCACAACGCCCCGATGGCCGCCGCCGACGATCACCGGCACATCGCGCAGCTCGGGCCGGTCACGCTTTTCCACCGAGGCGTAGAAGGCGTCGCAGTCGAGGTGGGCGATGACCAGCCGGTCCAGCTCGGCATGGGTGACCATGCGTGGCGATCCGCAGGCCGGGCAGCGGGCTTCCGGCCGGTCGAAACGCGACAGACAGTCTCGGCAGAGGGACGTCATCAGAGGCACCGGGGCCGGAGCGGCCCTTCACGTCAACTTAAGACTGGGCGGGCAGAGTGGATAGGGAGAAGACGACCAACAGCCCCGCCGGTGGCAAGGGGCGGCAGGAACCGGTGATGATGTCGAAGAAAGTCCTCATCGTGGAGGATAACGAGCTGAACATGAAGCTCTTTCATGATCTGCTCGATTCCCAGGGCTATCAGACCTATCAGACCCGCGAAGGCCTGACGGCGATGGCCATGGCGCGCCAGCATCGCCCCGACCTGATCCTCATGGACATCCAGCTGCCGGAGATCAGCGGCCTGGAAGTGACCAAATGGCTGAAGGATGATGAGGAGCTGTCGCACATTCCGGTGGTGGCCGTGACGGCCTTTGCCATGAAGGGCGACGAGGAACGGATCCGCCAGGGGGGCTGCGAGGCCTATATCTCCAAGCCGATCTCGGTGATGCATTTCCTGGACGTCGTCCGGAAGCATATGGGCTGACCCGATGCCCGCCCGTATCCTTGTCGTCGACGATATCGAAACCAACGTCCGGCTTCTCGAAGCCAAGCTGACGATGGAATATTACGACGTGCTGACCTGCAACAGCGGTCAGGCGGCGCTGGATCTGGCTGCGGCCCATCACCCCGACATCATCCTGCTGGATGTGATGATGCCCGACATGGACGGATTCGAGACCTGTCGTCGGCTGAAGGCCGATCCTGCGACCCGGCATATCCCGGTCGTGCTGGTGACGGCGCTGGACGGGCGCGAGGAGCGGATCAAGGGGCTGGAGGCCGGAGCCGACGACTTCGTCACCAAGCCGATCGACGATGTGGTGCTGCTGGCGCGGATGCGCTCGTTGATGCGGCTGAAGTCGATCATGGACGAATTGCGGTCGCGCGAGGAAAGCGGACGCCGGCTGGGCGTCGACACCGATGCCGCCGGGCGCCTGCGCGCCACCGGCGGGCGGATCCTGGTGATTGACGACGACCCCCGCCAGGCCGAGCGCATCAGCGGCCAGCTGTCGGCCGAGCATCGCGTGACCGTGGAAACGGATATCGAGAAAGGGCTGGCCGCGCTGCGCGGCCCGTTTGATCTGGTGATCGCCAATACGGCCTCGCGCGGGTTCGACGGGCTGAGGCTGGTGGCGCAGAGCCGCTCGCTGGAAGCGACCCGGCCGCTGCCGGTTCTGGCGGTGGTGGATCCACACGAACGCGCCCGCATGATCAAGGCGCTGGAGCTGGGCGCCAACGACATTCTGGCAACGCCGATCGATGTCGAGGAGCTGGCGGCCCGCGCGCGCACCCAGGTCCGGCGCAAACGCTATGCCGACTTCCTCCGCCAGAAGCTGGACTACAGCCTCGAGATGGCCGTCACCGATGCCCTGACGGGGCTTCACAACCGCCGCTATATGGCCGGCCAGCTGCAGGCCCTTGTGGGGCGGACCAATCAGGGCGGAGAGCCTGTGGCCCTGCTGATGATGGACATCGACCACTTCAAGGCGGTCAACGACGGCTTCGGCCACGATGCGGGGGACGAGGTCCTGCGTGAGTTCGCCGTGCGTCTGGCGACCAAGGTGCGGGCCGTCGATCTGCCCTGCCGGATGGGTGGCGAGGAATTTGTCGTGGTCATGCCGGGGACCCGGCTGGAGGACGCGGTGCGCATCGCCGACCGCATTCGCGCCGACATGGCGGGCGCCCCCTTCCCCGTCATGGGCGGAGACGCCCACCTGCAGATTACCATTTCGATCGGGGTGGCGGCGACCACGGGCCGCGACGACACCCCCGACGCCCTGCTGAAACGGGCCGACGAAGGGGTCTATGAAGCCAAGTCCGCCGGCCGCAACCGGGTGATCGCACGGGCGGCCTGAGCTGTCGCAGCGTGCTAGCGTGACCGCATGACGACAGACCTCTCGCATGGCTGGGATGCGGTTGCAGACGCCTTCATGTCCGCGCGATCCGATGTCGGCACGGACGTGGTCCGTCGCTGGGCCACGCACCTGCCGTCGGGCGGGACAGTGGTGGACCTCGGCTGTGGCTTCGGCGAACCGGTCACGCGCACCCTGATCGGGTCCGGGCTTGCGGTGTGGGGCGTCGATGCGTCGCCGACGCTGGTGGCCGAATACCGGCAGCGGTTTCCGGACTGTCCGGTCGCCTGCGAGCCCGCAGAAGTGAGCGCGCTGTTCGGGCGGTCGTTCGACGGGGCGGCGGCCGTGGGTCTGATGTTCCTGTTGCCCGAGGCCGACCAGCGCCGACTGATCGCGCGGGTGGCCGGGGCGCTGGCACCGGGCGGGCGGTTCCTGTTCAGCGCGCCACGGCAGGAGTGCGCGTGGGACGATGTGCTGACCGGGCGGCCGTCACGCTCGCTGGGGGAGGCCGCCTATCGCGAGGTGCTGGAGGCGGCGGGGCTGACCCTGGCGGATCAGAGGACCGACGCGGGCGGCAATCACTATTTCGACGCCGCGAAGGCCTGACGGACGCAGCAAAACGCCCGGCCCTAGCGGACCGGGCGTTTCAGATTCCGGAGCAGCAGGATCTTACTTGATCTTGCCTTCCTTGAACTCGACGTGCTTCTTCACGACCGGGTCGTACTTCTTGACGACCATCTTCTCGGTCATGGTGCGGGCGTTCTTCTTGGTGACGTAGAAGAAGCCGGTGTCCGCCGTGGAGTTCAGGCGGATCTTGATGGATGCCGGTTTGGCCATCGGACAATTACCTTTGCGACGGCGAAAGCCGTGGAATGAGAGGCGCGGAACATACTCAGGCGCGCGCCCAAGTCAACGCCGTCGATGCCACAGCCGGTTTTTCTTGTGCAGGGGTGTGCGCCCGCTACGGTGACGGCATGAAAACCCTGCCCATGGCCCTGAGCGCCCCCGCCGCTGCCCTGTCCCTGATGATGCTCGCCGGCTGCGCCACGGGCCCGGGAGGCGAAAGCGCAGATGCGGCACAGGACGCCTTTTTTGCCAATCTGACGGCCCTTTGCGGTCAGACGTTCGAGGGCAGGGTGGTGACCGATGATCCGGTCGACGCCGACTTCCGCACCCAGCGGCTGGTCATGCATGTGCGCGACTGTTCGGCGGATGAAATCCGCATTCCCTTCCACGTCGGCGCCGACCACAGCCGCACCTGGGTGATCACCCGCACCCCGGGCGGCTTGAGGCTGAAGCATGATCACCGCGACCCGGACGGCACGACCCACACCCTGCACTGGTACGGGGGGGACACGGAGAATGCAGGCACGCCCACGCGTCAGGAATTCCCGGTCGATGCCTTCTCGATCGCCCTGTTCAACGCCAACAATGCCGCGGTCTCGACCACCAACGTCTGGGCCGTCGAGGTCCATCCGGGCGAGACCTATGTCTATGAACTGGCGCGCGAGAACCGCCTGCTGCGGGTGGCCTTCGACCTGACGAAGCCGGTCACGCGCTAGATTCCCGACTCCCGAGGGCGACCCGCCCGATAAAGACCGAGAGGTATCGATGACCGACACCCCGCCGGCCACGCCGAACGGCACGCCGCCCGTCGCCAGACGCAATCTGTTCACCCGCTTTCTGGACGGGGTGGAGTGGCTGGGCAATTGCCTGCCGCATCCGGTGACGCTGTTCTTCCTGCTGGCGGTGGGGATTGTGCTGTTGTCGGGCCTGTTCGGCGCCATGGGCCTTGCGGTCGAGGATCCACGGCCCGAGGGGGCGTCGGGCCGCGCCGATGACGGGATGATCCGCGCGGTCAGCCTGATGACCGCCGATGGCCTGCGCCGTATCTTCACCGGCCTGGTCGGCAATTTCACCAGCTTTGCACCGCTGGGCGTGGTGCTGGTGGCCATGCTGGGTGTGGGGGTGGCCGAGCGGTCGGGCCTGTTGTCGGCGGCGGTGCGCGGCATTGTGCTGGGCGCTTCGCCAAGGGTGGTGACCTTTGCCATCGTGTTTGCCGGGGTGTTGTCGAATACGGCGTCCGAGATGGGCTATGTGGTGCTGATCCCGCTGGCGGGCGCGGTCTATTATTCGCTGGGGCGGCATCCGCTGGCCGGCATGGCGGCGGCCTTTGCCGGGGTGTCGGGCGGCTATTCGGCCAATCTGCTGATCGGGACGGTCGATCCGCTGCTCGCCGGGATAACCGAAGAGGCCGCGCGCCTGATCGACCCGACCTATGCGGTGACGGCGACGGCCAGCTATTTCTTCATGTTCATCAGCGTGTTTCTGGTGACCATCATCGGCGGTCTGGTCAGCATCCATATCGTCGAGCCCAAGCTGGGGGCCTATGACAAGACGAAGGCCGACCCCGAGATCCTGAAGGGTGGGTCGATGGAGGCCCTGACGCCGCTGGAGAAGAAGGGGCTCAAGGTCGCCGGGCTGGCGGTGCTGGGGGTGCTGGCTGTGATGGCGCTGACCCTCTTGCCGGACTGGGGTTTGCTGCGCGACCCGGAGACGGGAGACCGCATCCGCTCGCCCTTCTTCAGCGGCTTTGTCACCTGGATTCTGCTGTTCTTCCTCGTGGTCGGCTTTGCCTACGGGCGTACGGTCGGGACGGTGCGCAACGATCGCGACGTGATCGACGGCATGGCCTCGGCCGTCTCGACCCTCGGCCTGTATGTGGTGATCGTCTTCTTTGCCGCGCAGTTCGTGGCCTTCTTCGGGTGGTCGAACCTCGGGGCGATCACGGCGGTCAATGGCGCAACCTTCCTCAAGGAAAGCGGCATGACCGGGCCAGCCGTCTTCATCGGCTTTATCCTGATCTGCTGCTTCGTGAACCTGATGATCGGCTCGGCCTCGGCCCAGTGGGCGATGACGGCGCCGATCTTCGTGCCCATGCTGATGCTGATCGGCTATTCGCCCGAGGTGATCCAGACCGCCTACCGGATCGGCGATTCGACGACCAATATCATCACCCCGATGATGAGCTATTTCGGCCTGATCCTCGCGTGGGCGACCCGCTACAACAAGGACGTCGGCATCGGCACCATGATCGCGATGATGCTGCCGTATTCGATCTTCTTCACCCTCGCCTGGACGGTGCTGTTCTTCCTGTGGGTGTTCGGTCTGGGCCTGCCGGTGGGGCCGGGATCACCAACCTATTACGGGGGGTAGGGCCTACCCCACCTTCACCCGGGTTGCCGCCTCGGGCAGGTCCTCACCAAACGCGCGCTGGTAGAATTCG
>CAXICH010000072.1:0-9325 GCA_964022245.1 uncultured Alphaproteobacteria bacterium | reverse complement strand
GGGGGACCTAGCGGTCCTCCGTCGCGGCATAGGCCATGATGCCGGTGGCGACGGCGAGGTTGAGGCTATCGGCGCGGCCGCGCATCGGGATTTTGACATTGACGTCACAGGCGGCGGCGAGGGCGTCGGTCAGGCCGGCCTGCTCATTGCCCATCAGCACCAGATTGGGCCGGGTGAAGTGGGTCGATCCCGGGGCCTCGGTCGCGTCCAGCCGGGTGCCGATGACACTGCCGGGCCAGGACTTGCGCCACTCAAGGAAGGCCTCGGGCGTGGTCCGCGACAGGGTCACGGCGAAGACCGAGCCCATGGTGGCCCGCACAGCCTCGACCGAATAGGGGTCGACGCAGTCGCCGATCAGAATGACGCCGCCACACCCGGCCGCATCGGCGGTGCGGATGATGGTGCCCAGATTGCCGGGGTCGCGGACCTGTTCCAGCGCAATCCACGCGGGGGCCGAGGTCGGGTCGATGGCGTCCAGCGGGGTGTAGACCTGATCGAAGACGGCCAGCACGGTCTGGGGATTATCGCGGCGGCTGATCTTTTCCAGAATGGGGTGGGTGACGACGACGATCTCGCCCCCGGCGGCCTCGGTCGCGGCGCGGGCGCGGTCGAGCAGGGCGTGGGGCCGCGCCTCCATCCCCACCATCAGCAGGCGGGGGGCGCGTCCCATATCAAGGGCCTCGCCGATGAACTTCAGACCCTCTGACAGGAACTGGCCGGTGAACTCACGCTCCTTCCGCATATGCAGGGCGCGCACCGATTTGACGGTGTCATTGGTCAGGGAGGTGATCAGGCGCTCGGTCATGTCGCGGACCACCGGGCAAAGAAGCTGAGGCCGATGGCGCGGCCGTTCTCGCCGCTTTCGGCAAGCGCCAGCTCGCCCCAATCGATACGGCCCTCGCGCCCGGCGGTCGCCTGATCCATCAGATGAGCCAGCGACAGGCCCGAGATGCGCGCGGCGTAGGCGTTGAGCAGCAAGAAGTCGGCCTGCGGCTCGAGAATGGCCGCGCAGTCCGCCAGCAGGCCGGGCAGGTCCTCGAACAGGCGCCAGACCTCGCCGGTCGGGCCGCGTCCGTATTTGGGCGGGTCGAGGATGATGCCGTCATAGAGCGAGCCGCGCTTGCGCTCGCGGGCGACATAGCGGCGGGCGTCCTCGACGATCCAGCGGATCGGCCGGTCGGCAAGCCCCGACAGCTCGGCATTCTCGCGCGCCCAGGCGACCGACTTCTTCGAGGCATCGACATGGGTGACCTCGGCGCCTGCCGCCGAACAGACCAGTGAGGCGACGCCTGTGTAGCCGAACAGGTTCAGGATTCGGGTCGGGCGCTTGCGGGCGCGGATCCGCTGGTCCAGCCATTCCCAGTTGGCCGCCTGCTCGGGAAAGAAGGCGAGGTGTCGGAACGGCGTGAAGCGGGCGGTGAAGCGCGTCTCGCCCCAGCCCAGCGGAAAGGCCTCGACCGGCTTGCCCGCAAAGCGCCAGCGGCCGCCGTCGTCCTCGTCCTGCGGGTCGAACACCGCATCGGCCCGGTCGAAGGCCGAGGCGTCGCGCGGCTCCCAGACGCATTGCGGCTCGGGCCGGACCACGGTGTAGCGGCCATAGCGCTCCAGCTTGCGGCCATGTCCGGAGTCGAGCAGGGCATAGTCCGCCCAGTCACGCGTCATCAGAACATCGGGGCGGGGGGACAGTCTGGAGGCCATGGGGGCTGGTTAAGCGCACCGGCGGGGCCGCGTCCAGAGCGGGCGGTGCCACCGCTTGACTTCCGGGTCTCCGAGCGTCGAATTGCTGGAAGCCTGGGGGAGAGACGGGATGGACACGGACCTGACGGGGGGCTGCGGATGCGGGGCCCTGCGCTATCGCCTCAAGGCGAAGCCGATGATCGTTCACTGCTGTCACTGCCGGGATTGCCAGCGTCAGATCGGCAGCGCCTTTGTCATCAATGCCCTCATCGAGCGCGACAACATCGAGATCGAGACGGGGGCGACCGCGGTTCACACCATGCCGACGGAGAGCGGTCGACCGCACGACCTGCACCGGTGCGAGGTCTGCCAGACCACGGTCTGGTCCGACTATGGGCGCCGGCGAACCCTGTTGTTCGTGCGGGTCGCAACGCTGGATGACCCCGCGCGTCTGCCGCCTGACGTTCACATCTATACGCGCTCCCGACTGCCATGGGTTGGCCTGCCCGCCGATGTGCCCGCGTTTGAGGTCTTCTATCCGGGCATCGCCGAATTCTGGTCAGCGGAGGCCCTTGCGCGACGGCGTGCGCTGGGGTTCTGAGGCCCGTCGCGCCTCGTCTCCGCGGTCACGGGGGATGCAACCGGGGGCCGGGATCCGTCGGTATTTTCGACGGTCAGGGTCTCGCCGGGATCGGCGTGATGGCAGGTCTTGTCCCAGGCGAAGGGTTCCCGGATCAGCCGCCAGGCCGCATGGGCAAAGGCGAGACTGAGCAGGGACCAGTAGGCCGGGGCCTGGACCACATCGATCAGGCTGTAGGGAATCCCGGCCCGTTTTGCCCCGACGAAGGCCGAGACCCAGGCCATACCCGCCCCCAGCATCAGGACGCCCAGGGCAGGGATCGGGGTGGACGGGGTGATACCGGCGACCGCCGCGACCAGAACCGAGGCCGCAACCCAGGCGACCGAAGGCGCGTGTACGGCTGCCGAGGCCAGCGACACGCCGAGGGTCATGACCAGCGCCAGCAGCCCGCGCGGACCCAGCGACAGGGGCTGACGCGTGTGCACGCCCCACGTCTGCATATAGCCCTTCATCCAGCGATTGCGCTGGGGCAGCCAGGCGTGGAGGCCTCCCGGCGGCGTCTCCCAGGTCGGTCGCGTCAGGACGCCCAGACGATAGCCGGCCCGCCACAGGCGAAAACCCAGATCCGCGTCCTCGGTCACGTTCCAGGCGTCCCATCCCCCGACCCGTTTCAGGATGTCGACACGAAAGTGGTTGCTGGTGCCGCCGAGCGGAAACGGCAGGCCCAGCCGGGTCATGCCGGGCAGGACCACCTCGAACAGGGCGGCATATTCCACGGCAAACTGGCGGTCGAGGAAGGGCGAGGCATCCTGGCCGCGGGTGCGGCGGCGAATGCGCAGGGGCGCCTGAAGACAGGCAAGAGTCCCGGTTGTGTCCTGTTCAAAGCAGGCGGCCGCCTCCCGCAGTTGCAGGGGATCGGGGTGATCCTCGGCGTCATAGACGGTGATCAGACGGCCGGTAGCGCGGGTCAGGGCGTGGTTGAGCGCGCGGGGTTTGGTCTGCGGCGCGCCCGGCGGCACGATCAGGATCGACAGCCAGTCGGGCCGGTCAGCGGCATAGGCGGCCTCGATGGTTTCATGGTCGTGCGCCTCAAGCGCCAGAAACCCCTCCAGACGGTCGGGGGGATAGTCGAGGGCCGCCAGATTCTCGACCAGCTGCGGAAGGACCTCGGCCTCGTCGTGCAGGGCCGCGACGACAGTATAGTGGGGCAGGGGCCCGGTGGCGGGTTGGGGCTTGCGTCGGCGGCCCGAGGCGAGGATCAGGGCCAGCCGCCACAGGGCGCAGGCGAGAAACGCCGTCGGAACAGCGACGGACAGCACCGCCTTGCATCCTGACCCGTCATGCCAGAGCCAGCCGGCCAGCACCGCCGCACCGGCGACGAGGACGAGCGCCTGTCCCCCCGTCAGAGACCGACGCACGGCGCTGACGGCGGGTGGCGGGCCGCGGACCGCGCCCGGGCGGTTCGGCCGCTCGTCGGTTGCAGGGGTGCCCATGTTCCCTCCCCGGTATACGGGTAAACCATCCCGATCGCCCTCGACAAGCGGGAGGGTGGGGGCGGACCGCGAACTGGCGCCCGGCGACAAGAGTCAGTAAGGCTGGCCGCAACCGCATGGAGGACAGGCTTGCCTGCGACAGCCCCCCGTTCCAGATCCCGGCGCAAACCCAAGGGCGAGGGGCACTCCCGGCGCGAGGAAATCCTGACGGCCGCCGAGGGCATCTTCGTGGATCACGGCTACGAGGGTGCGACGATCCGCAAGATCGCCGATGCCGTCGGCCTGTCGTCGACAGCCCTCTACATGCATTTCCCGGACAAGGCGGCGATCCTGCACGAGATCTGCAAGGATGCGTTTCAGGCCCTGACGCGCGCTCAGGCGGTCATCATGGAGGCGGACCTGCCGCCCGAGGTTCGGCTGCGCCGTCTGATCGAGTCCTACATCGCCTTCGGGTTCGACAATCCCAATGCCTACCGTCTGATCTATCTGACCCGGCCGCAGGAGGCTGAGGGGGCCAAGTCCGCAGCCCAGGAAGTGGGCATCGGCCTCTTCCGGGCGTTCGAGACAGTCGTGCGCGAGGTCGATGCGGCCGGGCGCCTGAAGGTGCCGCCGCGTACCGCAGCCCAGGTCATCTGGGCGGGGGGACATGGTGTGGTGTCGCTGCTGATCACCAAGCCCTATTTCGACTGGGTTGAGCGTGATGCGCTGGTCAAGGCCATGCTCGACACCGTGTTCGACGGCCTGATCCGCGCGTGAGACGGGCGGCCGCGTCGGTCCTTGCGACGGCCCTCCTGGTGACGGGCTGCGGGTCTTCGCCCGGCGAAGATCAGGAGGGCGCCCTGCGGGTCCTGTCGCTGGACCAGTGCGCGGACCAGTATGTGCTGGCGCTGGGGGAGGGGCATGATCTGGCCCTGTCACCGCGCGCGGACGATCCGGACTCGTGGCTGAGGGCCCAGGCATCCGGACACCGGACGCTGCGCCCGACGCTGGAGTCGGTGGTGGCATATGCGCCCGATGTCGTGGTGCGCTACTGGGGCGGGGACGCCCGGCTTCTGGCGCGACTGGAGCGGCAGGGGGTGACCGTCGTCACGATCGCCGACGCCGCCGATTTCGCTTCCGTCGAGCAGAGCATTGCCGGGGTCGCGCAGGCCCTGGATCGTCGGGAGGCCGGTCAGGTCCTGATCGCGCGGATGCGGGCGACCCTCCGGGACGGGACGCCACCGGGGGGTACGCGTCCGGTCAGCGCCCTCTATCTGACCGCCGGCGGGTTCACGAGTGGCCGCGGCACCCTGATCGATGCCAGCCTTCAGGCCGCAGGGCTTGAGAACGCGGCGGGCCATCCCGGCTTCGGGGCGGTGCGGGTGGAGCGGCTGGCCATGGACCCGCCCGAGCGGTTCGCCCTCGGCTTCTATGATCAGTCGCGGGCCGACCGGCGCGGTCCGGGTCGACACCCGCTGGTGAAGCGCCTAGCCGAGGACCGGCCCGCCGTCCGTCTGCCCGCCGCCATGCTGACCTGTCCCGCCTGGTTCATGGCCGAGGCCGTGCCGGTGCTGGCCGGGCTGAGGGACGCGCGATGACGGTCGCCCGGATCAATCTGGCGCTCGGACTGGCGCTGGCGGTCGCCCTGATCGTGGCGCTGACCCTCGGCGAGGTCGGCTTGGGCTGGGTGCAGTATGGCCAGGCCTTCCGCGAGCCCGGATCGGGTCCGGGGCTGATCCTGTGGCAGGTGCGGGCGCCGCGCGCGGTCTGTGCTGCGGCCGTGGGGGCGGCTCTGGGGCTGTCGGGCGCGCTGATGCAGGGGCTGTTGCGCAATCCGCTGGCCGAACCGGGTGTCCTGGGGGTGTCGGCCACCGCCAGTCTCGGCGGGGCGCTGGTGCTGGTCGCCGGCGCCGGCATGGTCACGGGCGCGGTCGAACTGGCGGCCATGGCGGGGGCCGGCCTGGGGGCAGCTGTGCTGGTCGCCTTTGCTGCGCGCATCCGGGCGCCGGAAGCGCTGATCCTGTTCGGCGTGGCCTTGTCCAGCTTTGCCGGAGCCGCGACCGCGCTGATCTTCAATCTGTCGCCGTCGCCCATCGCTACGGCCGAGGTCATGGCGTGGCTTCTGGGGTCTGTGCAGAACCGGGGCTGGGGCGATGTGCTGTGGGTGTCGGCCGCGCTGGTGCCCGCCGCTGTTCTGGCGGGACTGAGCGCGCCGGGGCTGAAGGCTCTGTCGCTGGGCGATGAGACGGCGCGGACGCTTGGCCTGCCGCTGGACCGCTTGCGGTTGCTGGCCCTGATCGCCGCCAGTCTGGCCGCAGGGGCCGCTGTCGCGACCGCAGGCGTGATCGGCTTTGTCGGTCTGGTTGCGCCGCATCTGGTGCGGGCGTCGGTGCGCGCCGATCCGGGGCGGGTTCTGGTGCCTTCAGCCCTGGCGGGGGGATTGATCCTCGTGGTGGCGGACCTGATGACGCGCATTACCCCGACGGATCAGGAGCTGAAGCTGGGCGTGTTCACGGCTCTGGTCGGGGCGCCCCTGTTTGCTCTGATCGCCTGGCGCGCCGCGCGCGCGTGGAGGGTCTGAGCATGTCCATCCCGTCCCGCCTGAACATCGACGGACTGAGGGTGTCGCGCGGCAGGCGACCGGTGGTGCGCGGCGTCACCCTGTCGCTGATGCCGGGCGAACGGGTCGCGCTGGTCGGGCCGAACGGGGCAGGCAAGACCAGTCTGATTCAGGCGGTCTGTGGTCTGCTGAAACCGGACTCGGGCAGCGTGCGGCTGGACGGAAGGGATATCACGACGCTCGGACCGCGGGACCGGGCTTCGGCTCTGGCCTATCTACCACAGGACGGCACCGTCGCCTGGAACCTGCCGGCCATCGAAGTGGTGGCGCTGGGGGCGCAGTTTCTCCGGCCCGACGGCGCGCGGGTCCGGGCCATGGCGGCGCTGGAGGAGGTCGAGGGGGGGGCGCTTGCGGATCGCGGCGTGGCGGAGCTGTCCGGGGGCGAGCGGGCGCGGGTGCTGCTGGCGCGTGTGCTGGCGTCAGACGCGGGGCTGATCCTCGCCGATGAACCGGTCGCCGGTCTGGACCCGGACGGTCAGCTGCTGGTGCTCGAACGGCTGGCCGCCCGCGCCCACGCGGGACAGACGGTGGTGGCCAGCCTGCACGACCTGTCGCTGGCGGCGCGCTTCGCCGACCGGGTGATCGTGATGGATCAGGGCGAGGTCCGCGCCGACGGTCTGCCCGCGCAGGCCCTGGACGCCACCGTGCTGCTCGATGTGTTCGGTCTGGCCGGGAGCTGGCTGGAAACCCCGGACGGGCCGCTCCTGACGCTGAAGCGCCGCTATTCTGCGAGCGACAGATAGGGCGTGGGTCCCGAGCCGCCGCGCGCCAGATCCTGCGAGATGGTCAGCTCGCCCGTGCCATCGCCCAGTCGCGCCTTGTAGATCTGCATATTCTCCATGACGCGCATCATATAGTTGCGGGTCTCGGTGAAGGGCGTGCACTCAATGAAATCAATGGGGTCGACGATGCCCCCGCGCGGGTCGCCACAGCGGGCGACCCATTGCGGGGCCCGGGCGGGGCCGGCGTTGTAGCCGACGGCGGCCAGAATCATGGATCCGCCATTGGCGGTCATCAGCTCGCCGAGGTGATAGCTGCCCAGCGTCATATTGTAGTCCGGGTCCCACAGGCGGTCGGCCGAGTAGGGCATGCCCAGGCGGCGCGCCACGCCCGAGGCCGTAGACGGCAGGAATTGCATCATGCCGCGGGCATTGGCGCTCGAGACCACAAGCGGGTCGAAGCTGGATTCCTGACGGGTGATGGCGAGGGTGAAGGGCAGGGGGGCGGCGCCCGGAACCTCGGGCGGGATGCGGATGGGGTACTGACGCACCGGCATCAACCAGCCGCGCTGGCTGGCCGCCCGCCCGACCATCATCGAGCCGAAGCGATCGCCGAAACCGAGCACCATGTCCATCAGCTGCGCCACGTCGGTGGCCGCCGGCAGGGTGTCGTCCAGGTGGTAGGCGAACGCCCGGAGCAGGCCCATCTCTCCGGCCTCGCCGGACATGCGGGCGGCCTGAACGACTTCATTGCTCTCGAAGGCCGCGCGGGCCTCGGGCGTGATCTCCGGGTCGGCGGGCAGGATGATCTGCGTCTGCCCGGCCTTTTCGGCGGCCAGCTGACCGTAGAAGGACTGGATGTGGACTGCGCCTGCCGCGTAGTGGCTTTGCGCCGTCGTCGTATCGCCCATGGCCTCGGTCGCGCGGCCCAGCCAGTAGAGCGCCCGGCCCTGGGTGATCGGGGTCTCGGACATCTGCCGCAGGGACTCGAAATGGCGCGCCGCCCGGGCCGGGTCGTTCAGCTTCACCAGAGCGACCCAGCCGGCGAAGAATTCTGCGTCGACCATGCGCTCGCCACCGGGGAAGCCATGGCCGGCCATGGAATCATAGGCCGCCTGCCAGTTGCGGACCTCGAGGGCGTCGAGGAAATAGTTGCGGCGCTCGTTCCACAGGGTGTTCTGGCCGTCGGAATGGGTCGGGGCGGCGGGCAATCCGGCCAACAGGCCAAAGCCCTCGGCCTCGCGCCCTTGCGAGCGCAGGATGCGGACCCGCTCCAGCACCACGGCCGGATGACCTGCCTGGGCCGGCGTCAGGCCGGCCACGATGGTATCGGGAGCATAGGCGGTGCGGAGGGCGAGGACGGCTTCGGCGATCGTGCGCTGTTCGGGGCTGACCCGCTCGATCATGGCGCGGGTGGCGGGACCATGCGGTCCCAGCAGCAGCATGTTCAGCCGCGCCTCGTCATCCGCGGGCGCAATCCAGTTCGGCCAGATCGACAGGATGCGGGCCTGGGTGTCGAATTCGAACGACTGGTTCCGCCACCAGTCGCGGATGATCGGGCGCGCCTCGTCGGCCCGGCCCGAGGCCTCCAGTGCCAGCGCCAGACCGATGGCGCCGTCGATGGTCATCGGCGGATGGCCGTCGAAGAAGGCGATCACGGCCGCCGGGCTGGCGGCGCTGCGACCGATGGCGCGCTCGCCCGCCATGATGCGGCTTTCGGCACGGGGCCAGTCGGCAAAGGTGACGCGCGCGCGGGCCAATTCCTCGAAACTCATCAGATCGGCCGAGGTGTCGACGAGGGCCCAGTCGACCAGCTTGCGGGCGGTGGCGTTGTCGATCCCGGCCGCGAGGCTGCGGGCCCGATCGATGTCGCGGGCCCGGGCGGCCTCGAGGGCCTGGTTGAGCAGCCGGGCCTCGGCCTCGTTGAGCAGGCGGACGGTCGCGCCATAGGGCACTTCCTGTGCGGTCGCCGAGGACCTGGAGGACGGAAACAAGTTCACCGATGTCAGGTTCGACACCAGCACCTCGGGCGCAGGGGCACTGAGGGCCAGGATCGTGGCCAGGATCGATGTCAGCATGGTTTGTCCTAACCCCATCATCTTGGTTGCGGCAGCACGAGGCGCCCCTTACGTTCGAAAGCTTCCGCAGACTCGCTAAAGCCCACACGAAGGACCATCGTTCCCATGACCGGCCCGACTTTCAAGGGCGTGATCACCGCCTTGATCACACCTCTTCGTGACGGAAAGGTGGACGACGC
>CAXICH010000071.1:0-9478 GCA_964022245.1 uncultured Alphaproteobacteria bacterium | reverse complement strand
GTGGGGGATGATGTTCAGGCCAAAGGTCCGGCCCTCGACTTCATTGACCGTCAGCGACACCCCGTCGACCGTGATCGAGCCCTTGGCCGCGATATAGCGGTGCAGTGGTGCCGGCGCCTCGATCACCAGCCGGTGCGAGCCGCCCTCGGGCGTAATCGAGACGACCGTGCCCAGCCCGTCGACATGGCCCGAGACGATATGGCCCCCCAGTTCGTCGCCCAGCTTCGCGGCCCGTTCCAGATTGACGCGCGTGCCCTCGGCCCAGTCGCCCAGCGTCGTCTTCGACAGGGTCTCACCCGAGACCTCGACCGCGAACCAGCCGGGGCCCGTCTCTGTCACCGTCAGGCAGCAGCCGGCATGGCTGATCGAGGCGCCCAGATCGAGGGTGGCCGTGTCGAACGCGGTCTCGATCTCATAGCGATGGTCGCGCGCGGTGGCCTGGATGCGACGCACCCGACCCACATCTGTGACGATGCCGGTGAACATTCAGATCCTTTCGAGCCGCTCCCACAGATCGTCACCGACGACCTGGACGGCCTTGCGCCGAAACTTGGGGGCATCCGCCAGCTTTGCAAGCGACAGGGCCGCGACGCAGGGCCGCCCCTCACTACCCAGCAGCATGGGCGCGCGAAACCATTCCAGCCGGTCGATCAGATTCTCACGCAAGAAGGAGGCCGCGACGTCCCCGCCCCCCTCGATCAGCACCGAGCGAACGCCGCGCGCGTAGAGGGTGTCGAGCACGGCGTGCAGGTTCGGGCGGCCGCCCCCATCAACAGCCTCTACGACTTCGGCCGTCCCGATCGGACGCGCTGGAGCCGTCGTAAAGATCAGACTGTTGCCCCCCGCGACCTGTGCGGATTCCGGCGTTCGTAGCCGGCTGTCCAGCACCACCCGCAGGGGCTGGGGTCCACTGTGGTCGGGAAGGCGCACCGTCAGCGCCGGATCGTCCGCCAGCACCGTCCCGATACCCACCAGAATGGCGTCATGCCGGGCTCTCAGCCGGTGGCCCTCAAGTCGTGCAGCCTCTCCCGTGATCCACTGAGATTCGCCCGACGCCATGGCGATACGGCCATCCAGCGAGGTGGCCAGCTTCAGCGTCACGGTCGGGCGGCCGGTCATTCCGGCGCGCCGTCGCCACCCGGCTTGTCGTCGTTATAGCCCTCGTCGCCGAGGAAGCGCGCGAAGTCGCCCGTATGCCGAAAGTCCTTGTAAACAGAGGCATAGCGGACATAGGCCACCTCATCGAGGCCCTTCAGCGCCTTCATGATGAAATCGCCGACCACGCTGGACGGGATCTCCGTCTCGCCCAGACTCTCCAGCTGGCGCACGATCCGGCTGACCATCTGCTCGATCTGGTCGGGCTGAACGGGTCTCTTGCGCAGCGCAATGCCCAGCGATCGCTCCAGCTTGTCCCTGTCGAACGGCGTGCGCCGCCCGTTGCGCTTCAGGATCACCAGCTCCCGCAACTGCACCCGCTCAAAGGTGGTGAAGCGGCCGCTGCACTGGGGGCACGACCGACGCCTGCGGATCGCGGCCCCGTCATCGGACGGCCGGCTGTCCTTCACCTGGGTATCCGCATGACCGCAGAAGGGGCATTTCATCAGGCTGTTATCCGTAGATGGGGAAGCGGCGTGTCAACTCACGCACGCCTTGCGCCACCCGGCGCGACACCTCGGGATCGGCCTCGTCGCCGCCCTTCATGCTGTCGATCACATCGGCAATCCAGTGGCCGACCTGCTGAAACTCGGCGACGCCAAAGCCGCGAGTCGTGCCGGCCGGCGTGCCCAGCCGCACGCCCGAGGTCACGGTGAAGGGCGCGCTATCGAACGGCACGCCGTTCTTGTTGCAGGTGATCAGGGCGTGCTCCAGCGCCGCCTCGGTGGCCTTGCCGGTCACGCCCTTGGGCCGCAGGTCTACCAGCATCAGATGGGTGTCGGTGCCGCCCGACACGATGTGCGTACCGCGCTCGACCAGAACAGCGGCCAGTGCGCGGGCATTGTCGACCACCTGCTGCGCATAGGCCTTGAACTCGGGCTTGAGTGCCTCACCGAAGGCTACCGCCTTGGCCGCGATCACATGCTCCAGCGGCCCGCCCTGGAGGCCGGGGAAGACGGCGGAGTTGATCTTCTTGCCCAGATCGACGTCATTCGACAGCACCATCCCCCCGCGCGGCCCGCGCAGGGTCTTGTGGGTCGTGGTGGTCACCACATGGGCGTGCGGCAGCGGATCCGGATAGACCCCGCCGGCGATCAGACCCGCGTAGTGGGCCATGTCCACCATCAGATACGCGCCCACCGAGTCAGCGATTTCCCGGAACCGCTTGAAGTCGATATGGCGCGAATAGGCGCTCGCACCGGCGAGGATCAGCCTGGGCTTCTCGCGCTCGGCCATCTCCGCCACGTGATCATAATCAATCAGATGATCGTCTTCCCTGACCTTGTAGGTGACGGGCCGGAACCACTTGCCTGACTGGTTGGCGGGAGACCCGTGCGTCAGGTGCCCCCCGCAGGCCAGATCCATGCCGAGGAAGGTATCGCCCGGCGTCAGCAGGCTCATGAACACCGCCTGGTTGGCCTGGGCGCCGGAGTGCGGCTGGACGTTGGCAAAGGCACAACCGAACAGTTCCTTGGCCCGCTCGCGTGCCAGATTTTCGGTGACGTCGACGTATTCACAGCCGCCGTAATAGCGCCGCCCCGGATAACCCTCGGCGTATTTGTTCGTCAGGACAGACCCTTGCGCCTCCAGCACCGCCTTCGAGACGATGTTCTCGGACGCGATCAGCTCAATCTGTTCCTGCTGCCGGGCCAGCTCGCCCTGGATGCCGCCGAAAATGTCCGGATCGGCCTCGGCCAGCGTGCGCGAGAAGAAGGCGTCATGGGTGTGAGCGGTCACGGCAGTCCCCGAGTTCAATGGTGCACCTATCTAGGCCCCGTGCGGAGAGACCACAACATCTTGTGGCTTACAGGCGCTTCAGCCGCATGGCGGACCAGTCCGCATCGACGGCCACCTGGGCCACCGTATCCAGCCCATGCGCGGGCGACAGTTCGTGCACCAGATTGCGATTGACGTCGGCCGCCAATGGCGAGGTCAGTTTGGGATAGGCGACCCACAGGATGCTGTCCGCCCGCGTCGCCCCGCCAATTCCGGACAGATAGTGCTCCAGTCCGGCGCGGTTGGTAACGAAGCTCAGCACCACGTCGGCGTCACTGGCACCCGCGGTCGCCTCCAGCCCGGTGTCCTCGGCAAGGCCTGCGGGCGCATTGACGATCGCCAGGGTCCGCCCCTTCCTGACCTGCAGCCGCTCTGAGAGAGGTTTGTCCGACATCAGTCCCTCCTGCTCGCCAGTGCCCGCTTCAGCTTGGCCAGTGCGATGCGCTCCAGGCCGTGACGCTCGGCCACGGGCCCGACGGCCGAGACCTCGACTCCCGACGTCACATGCACCGCCGAACACTTGAGATAGGCGCCGTTCCGCACAAACTCGACGATCACCTCGCCGGGGACAGACCGGTCGTCAGGCGACGGCAGGGAGGCGCGCCACGTTGCAGTGGGTCCACAGCTTGTCCATCGCGGTCACCAGCGCGTCCATCATGCCGTCGTCGTGGTTCGGCGAGGGCGTGAAGCGCAGGCGCTCGGTGCCCTTGGGCACGGTCGGATAGTTGATCGGCTGGACGTAGATGCCGTGCTCTTCCAGCAGCATGTCCGAGATCATCTTGCAGTGAACCGGATTGCCCACGTGAACCGGCACGATATGGCTCTCGGATGGCATGACCGGGATGCCGGCAGCCAGGAACCGCTCCTTCAGCGCCTGGGCCCGGGCCTGATGCGCCGCGCGCAGCTCCGGATGGGCCTTCAGATGGCGCACCGAGGCCAAGGCCCCGGCGGTCAGGGCCGGCGGCAGGCTGGTGGTGAAGATAAACCCGGCAGCCCAGCTACGCACCGCATCCACAATCACGGCATCGGCCGCGATATAGCCGCCCATCACGCCGATGGCCTTGCCCAGGGTGCACTCGATGATATCGATCTGGTCCAGCACGCCATCGCGCTCGGCAATGCCCGCGCCGGTGTCGCCATAAAGGCCGACGGCGTGAACTTCATCCAGATAGGTCAGGGCGCCATATTTGCGGGCCAGGGCAATGGTCCCGGCCAGATCAGCGATGTCGCCGTCCATGGAATAGACGCTCTCGAAGGCGATCAGCTTGGGCGCGTCGGCCGGCGCCGCCGCCAGCAGGGCCTCGAGGTGTTCGAGGTCGTTGTGCTGATAGATGTGCCGCTCGCAGCCACCGTTGCGAATGCCCGCGATCATCGAGGCGTGGTTCAGCGAATCGGAGAAGACGATCAGCCCCGGCAGGATGCGCTGCAGGGTCGTCAGGGTCGCCTCATTGGCCACATAGCCCGAGGTGAACAGCAGGGCGGCCTGCTTGTGGTGCCAGGCGGCCAGTTCGGCCTCAAGGTCAACGGCCGAACGGGTGGTGCCCGAAATGTTGCGCGTGCCCCCGGCACCGGCGCCGGCCTGATCGATCTCGGCCTGCATGGCGGTCAGCACTCCGGGGTGCTGGCCCATGCCCAGATAGTCGTTCGAACACCAGACCACGACGTCCTGCTCGGTGTTGTCGTCACGGCGCCAGACGGCGCGCGGGAACTCGCCCCGGACCCGCTTCAGGTCGGCGAAGACGCGATAGCGCCCTTCAGCCCGGACCTGGTCCACAGCGTTTCCAAAGGCAGCCTTATAATCGAACAAGTCTTGCGGTCTTTCGCCAACGGGTTTCGGACGCGCCCTTGTGCGCCTCACAGGGTTAAAAGTCCATGTTCACCGTGCGGTGAAATGGTCGCAACCCATTAAATGATAACGGTTCTCAATAGCCCGTGTCAGCCCTTCGGCAGCTCATCCAGCTTGCCGCGCAGCAGCTGAAGAATGGCCGAAAAGTCCCTGCCGCCGTAGCCCAGTCGGTCGAACATCTGGAACAGCGCCTCGGTCTGGGCGCCCAGCGGAGTCGAGGCGCCCGCCTTGGCCGCCGCATCCTGCGCCAGCTTCAGGTCCTTGAGCATCATGGCCGTAGCGAATCCGCCGTCATAGTTGCGGTTCGACGGCGCCGTCGGCACCGGGCCGGGCCAGGGATAATAGGTCGTCGTCGACCAGCTCTGGCCCGAGGATTTCGACACAATGTCGAACATCCTGACCGGGTCCAGACCCAGTTTCTCGGCCAGACCGATCGCCTCGCAGGTGCCCAGCATGGTGATGCCGAGGATCATGTTGTTGCAGATCTTGGCCGCCTGACCCGCCCCGTGGTCACCGGCGCGGAAGGTGGCGCGGCTCATCGGTTCCAGCGCCGGTTCGATCCGGGCAAAGTCGCCCTCGTCGCAGCCGACCATGAAGGCCAGCGTCCCGGCATCGGCCGCCATCGTCCCGCCCGAGACCGGCGCGTCGGCAAAGGCATAACCGGCCTCCTTCGCCAGACCCGCGACCTTGCGCGCCGTGTCCACGTCGATGGTCGAGCAGTCAAGCAGCAGGGCGCTGGACGGCGCTGCGCCGATGATCTGTTCGCTATAGACCTTCAGCACATGCGGCCCGGCGGGCAACATGGTGATGACGATGTCGGCATCCTTGACCGCCTCGACGACCGAGCCGGCGGCCTCGCAGCCCGCCTCGACCGCGCGGGCCACCGCCGCTTCGGACAGGTCGAACGCCCGGACCTTGCGGCCCGCCTTCGCCTGGTTGGCGGCCATGCCCCCGCCCATGTTTCCCAGTCCGATGAAGGCAATGGTCTCGGTCATGTCGGCGTCTCCCTGTGGTCGCGTTTCTTGCGCGGAGGGTTAGCCGTTCAGGCCCCGCAAGGCCAGCGTGACCTTAGCCCGGCTTGCGGAATCGCAGCATGAACTGGCTGGTCTGTCCCCGGATCGATGGCTCGAAGACATTGGCGGTCATCGGGTCGGCGGCGCGCATCAGCGCATCGGACCGGCCGTCCAGAACAAAGCCGGCTGCTGTCACCTCGCGCACCACCTGGTCGCGATCAATCCGGTGAAGGCTGTCGGCGACCGAGGCATCCGCACCGGCCACCGCCGCGTGGTCGATGATCACATAATAGCCACCGGGCTTCAGCGCCTCGAAGGCGGCAGCATTGACCCGGGCCGCCGTACCGTCCGGAAAGGCATCGAGGTGCAGGTCGTGATAATTCTGGGCCGTGAAGATCACATCGACCCCGGTCGGCCATTGCGGTGTGCCGATGGCCGACCCCACGCCCGTGACATTCGGCAGGGCGTCGGCCGCCGCCAGCGCCGCGCCATAGTCAGCACTGAAGGCGACGAACTCGTCGGGTTGCCAGGCGATCACCTGTCCGTCTGGACCCACGGCTGCCGAGAAGGCGCGGGTGAAGAAGCCCCCGCCGATCATCAGATCGATGACCCGGTCGCCCGGCCCGACCCGCGCAAAGGCCACGGTCTCGGCGGTCATGCGGACGGCGTCGCGGGCACGGTCCTCGTCGGTGCGCGGCGGCTCGGCCAGGGCCGCCCGGACCTCGGCCAGCCGATCCGCCTCGGACGGACCACCCGTCCAGCCCATCGAACCACAGGCCGACAGGGCCAAAGCCGCGCAGGCCACCATTAGGGTGATTTTCCGCATCATCGTTCCTCCCGCGCCCTGCATGGCGCGGGGGCGAGCTTAACCGCTTATCGAATGGCGGTCAGCCCGGCTTGCGGAAACGATAGACGAACTGGTCGGTCTGGCCACGGATCGATTCGTCGAACACGCTGACGGTGCGGTCATCGTCCGGGTTGGCCAGGGCCTGGCTGGCCCCCTCGAAGACAAAGCCTGCAGCCTCCACCTCGGCCTTCAGGAAGTCGCCCTCGATCCGGTGCAGGCTCTGCACCTCGGTGTTGCCCGTTCCGGCGCGGCCCGAGTGGTCGATCACCACATAGAGGCCGCCGGGCTTCAGCGCCTCATAGACCGCGCGATTCATCCGGGCGACGTCCACGCCAAAGGCCGGGATGTGGAAGTCGTGATATTCCTGGCTCATGAACACCACGTCCAGCGGGGTGTCGAAGCGCATCTCGTCCAGCAGGCCCACGACCGGCACCACATTGCCATAGGTCGCAGCCAGGGCATCGGCATAGGGCTTTTCGCGCTCGGCCGTGCGAGTCGGCACGAAGGCATAGACCCGGCCCTCGTCACCGACGGCGGGCGCGAACAGGCGGGTGAAATAGCCCTCCTCCGGCCGGATGTCGGCCACATGGTCACCGGGGCTGACCTCCGCAAAGGTCAGCACCTGCAGCGGCATGCGCAGGGCGTCGCGGGCGCGATCCTCTTCCGGCCGGCGGGAATCGGACAGGGCCATGGCGACGCGGGTATCCGCCCGCGCACTGGCGGGTGACGTCTGGGTGATGACCGTCTGCCCTCCGCCATCGGACGCGACGATGATACAGCCCGAAGCCGCGAGCGCCGCCGCCAGAGCGGTAATCAGTCCCAGTTGACGGCGCATGGCCATCCTCCCCTGCCGGTTCCAGAATAGTGGCAGAAGGCTTACGCCAGTTGCGGCAGGGGCGTCCATTCCTCATCGGCAGGCAGAGACGCGAACAGGGCGTCCAGCGTCTCATCGGTCACGCCCTCGATGGCCGGCGGCGACCATTTCGGCGCATTGTCCTTGTCGACGATCACGGCCCGCACACCTTCCTGGAAGTCATGGGTGCGCACGACCCGGCCGCCCAGCCGGTATTCCATCGCCATATTGTCGGCAAAGCTCTCCAGCGTCGCTCCGGTGCGCAGCTGGCGCAGGGTGACCTTCATCGACTGGGGCGACTTGGTCTTCAGAATCGCCAGCTGGGCGCTGGCCCAGTCCGAGCCGTCGGCCTCGAGCGCCGCGAAGATCTGTTCGAGGGTGTCGAAGCCGAACAGCCGGTCGATGGCCGGCAGGTGCGCCTCGATCGGCGCCTCGCCGGCGTCATCTTCCAGCCCGTCGGCGACATCGGCCGGATGGGCCGGATCGGCGGCCAGGATGGACCGGAAGGCCTCCAGCGCATCGCTCGGCAGATAGTGGCTGTGAATACCCAGGAACACCGTGTCCGCTGCCTTCAGCCGCGCGCCCGTCAGCGCCAGCCAGGTGCCCACAAAGCCCGGCAGACGCGGCAGGAACCAGCCCCCGCCCACATCGGGAAACAGGCCGATCCCCGTCTCGGGCATGGCATAGGTCGTCCGCTCGGTCGCGATCCGCACCTCGGCCGGCTCGGAAATGCCGACGCCACCGCCCATGACGATGCCGTCCACCAGCGCCGTCACCGGCTTGGGATATTCGAACAGCAGGTGGTTCAGGCGGTACTCGGCATGGAAGAAGGCCTTGGCCTCCGACGCATCCCCTGCCCCGCTTTCGGCGATCATGCGGATGTCGCCCCCGGCACAGAAGCCGCGCTCGCCCGCATGGTCGATCAGCACGGACTTCACCGCCGGATCGTCCTTCCACGCCAGCAGCGCCGCGGTCATGGCGTCGCACATGCCCTCGTTCAGCGCATGGATGGCCTTCGGCCGGTTCAGCGTGATCCGGCCCAGACCGGACTGGATACGCGCGAGGATTTCAGGTTCGTCGGTCATGCCCCGGCTTTAGGAGGCTCACCGGACGGCGTCCAGCCTCACGGGCGTGGCGTGACCGACATGTCGTAGGGGATGAACAGGTTCAGCTGCAGCGGACCGGACTGTCGCCACGTCACGCGGTTCGAGAGCCCCTCGACCACCACGGCATACTCCGGTCCAAAGACCGCAGACGTCGAACGGGCATCCTCGGCGATCATTCCGAGAATCGCGCCGCGATACTGCGGCGGATTGACGATCGACAGTTCCCATTCGCCCGAGACGCTCACCAGCGACCGGCCCGACAGATCCGCATTTTCGATGAAGGCCTCGATCCTCTGGGTGGCGCTGTCGAGCGTATCCGCCGGGCGGATGGGTGTCTTGATCACCAGGGTGGCCACGCTGGTATCCGTCCGGGACCCGTCGACCCCGAGCGTGAGGGTCGAGACCATGTCCTGCGTCAGCGGCAGGAGCACGCCCTCATCCTCGATAGACAGGTCGATGTCCACGCTACGCTCGGCCCCGCGCGCCATGCTCGTCAGTGTCTGCTCAATCTCGCGGCGCCGCGTCGGGCCGTCGCGGGTGTCGTTGATCACGCGCACATTGACGACAACGAAGTCGGCCCGCCGCGACAGCTGAATGACGGGCACCTCGTCGGGGTCCCAGTCGATCATGCGCACGCCGGTGACGACGATTTCCTCGACCACGGAGTCCTGCGCCTGCGCGGACGTCGCCATAAGCGACAGCAGGGCAATCGACGCAGCCAACACCCGGACCATCGTGAACTCCCCGCCTTTTTACGCCACGAGGTTGCCTTGAGACGGCCGGTCCCGTCCATGAAAAAGATCGGCGACCGGAGGCAGGCCCGACGGCCGGGTCCTACTGTCGCATCATCTCCCGCGCGGTGATCACGCGCATGATCTCATT
>CAXICH010000070.1:0-9566 GCA_964022245.1 uncultured Alphaproteobacteria bacterium | reverse complement strand
TCGGCCCAGGTGACGGTGGTGTCATTGGTCAGTTTGACGTTGTCGTTGAACGGATGGGCAAAGCGGGAAGCCCCGATGACCGAGAACCCGGTTTCTGAATAGGCCGGCACGATGACCGGGCCGGGCAGGACCGTCTCGCGCACCTCATCGAATTTGACACCCGGCGCCACTTCGACCGCCCAGGTCGTCCGTTCACCCGTCAGCAGGCGATAGCCGACTCCCGCCCCGACGAAGGCCCGGCTGTCGAAGCCGGAGAACGCGTCCTGTTCGTACGACCCGCGGCCAAAGCCATACAGGCGGTCCGAGAAGTCGCGATCCACCTGTCCCGCAAAGAACATCCGGTTCTTGGTCTCGGCGCCGTTGGTCTCGGCATATTCGGCAGCGGCCTCAAGCGAGACGGCCCAGGGCCCCGCCTGACGCCCCAGCTTCAGGCCCAGACCAAAGTCGCTGGTGTCAGTGTTGCCGGTGGTGAAGCCCGCGCCGAACGCGCCTTCACCCGTCCATGTCGCATCCTGTGCCACGGCGGGGCCGGCGAGGGCGACGGCGATCAGGCCGGCGCCGATAAGGGGCGTCGTCTTCATGGGAGTCTCCATTCGGTTTGAGCGGTCTTATGGCAGCGTGCCCCCGGGCTGGCCACTTGGCCCCGGGATCGAGCAATGATCTGTGCCCTTGCGACCACAGGCCGCTTGCCCGTCACATCCCGTCATCTGGCCATCGCGCGCGGCTTGCGTCTAGGATCGGAGCCGGAGCAGAGGAGAGGGATCATTATGCGTTTTGTCATTGCCGCCGCGCTGGCCGCCGTCAGTCTGGGAATGGCTGTTCCGGCCGAGGCGCAGAGCCGCCGGAGCACGGAAGAGGTGTATTCCGCCCTGACCCACGCCGATCTTCAGAGCGTTCTGGCGCGTCAGGGCTATGAGGAGCTGAAGCAGGCTCAGCCGGGGGTGTTCAACATCACCGTGTCTGACGGTTTCAAGATGACCGTCGAGCAACGGGTCTGCGACGCCGACAATCAGCCCGAGGGGTGTCTCGGCATGTCGATCATGGCCAGCTGGGGCTATTCCCCGGACCAGCGCCCGATCCTTGAGGAACTGGCGAACACCTTCAACGGTCAGTACAGCATTGCCAAGGTCATCGTCTTTGACGACGCCGTCGCCATCGAGCGTTACGTCATCACCGATGGCGGTGTGACCCTCGACCACGTGGAGCGGGAGCTTCAGGAATTCCTGAACATGTCTGACGTGCTGGTCGAGAGAATGATCGAGGCGCTCGGCCTCTGACGCAACGGCCTCCGCCCGGCGCGAACCGGACGGGCGGCACCGCGTTTGCTTCGACAGGGTCTGCGGCGGGCGAAGCGTCCCGCGTCGGGACGATCGGAGCGTGGCCCATGTTCGAGTTCGGGCGAGATCTCAGGCGGCTTTTTGACGGCCATCAGGCCGATCAGGACCTCGGCTGGCTGGAGGTCGTCGATGTCGATGTCCTGCGCGGCGAGGCCCGACGCCAGACGATTGATGCCGGTCGGGCCACCTGCCCGCGCCCGGTTCAGGCATGGCTGCTGGCCTCTGCGCTGTGGCGCGAGCACACCCGCCGGTCCGGGGCGGCCGACAGCCTGCAACACGCCCGCCTGACCGCGCTGGACGGCCGCAAGGCCGCGCGCAGCAATGACGAGCGGGCCGAGGCCGTCATGGCGCTGGCCGAGACCATGGTCCTGAGCTTTGACCTGTACGGCGGTCCCGAGTCCCTGACCCGCGCCCTCAGCCTGATCGAGGGCCTGAAGGATCATGCCACCCGCCCGCTGCTCCGGGTTCGACTGACTGCCCTGCATGCCCGCATCCGGGCCCGGCAGGCCCGCTCTGCCGACGGTGACAGCCTGCAGGCCATGGCCTTCCTCGATCAGGCGGTCCACGAACTGGCGCGCCGCCCCGGCCTGCTGCTGGACACGCTGAAACTGGATCGGGCAGCCCTGACCCTGACCTTCGGGATCGAGCGGCGCGACGCGCGTCTGCTGGATCAGGCCGGGCGTGAGCTCCGCGAGCTGGTCGACAGCTGTCCGGAGGAACGCCGGCCCCTGACCCGGGCCCGCGCCCTGTCCCTCTGCGGCGCCGGTCTGTCAGCCCTCGCGGCGCTGGCCGACAATGCCGAGGCCCTTGACCAGGGACGGGCGCTGTTCGATGCCGCCTGTGACCAGTTCACACCCGATCATAGCCCGATGGACTGGGCCGCCGTAACCCTCGCACGATCCGCCGCCCTGCCAGGCGCGGCCTGTCTGACCGCTGACGGTGGGCAGTCCGAGGTCCTGAATGCCCTGACCCGCACGCGCACCGTTCTGGGGCTGGCCGTGGCCGATGCCATCGTCGATGCCGCCGTGGTGCAGGCCGAATGTCAGGGCGATCTTCTGGCCCTCGACCGGCTGGCCGCCCGGCTCCGGTCCCGGCTGGCCATGGATCGCCCGCGGCCCGTGGCATGGGCCGTCGACCAGATCGGCCTCGCCCGCGTCGCCCTGGCCAAGTCGCGCCTGCTGGACCGGCCCGCCGGTCCTGTCCGTCTGGTGCTGGTCGAGGCTGCTGCCGCGGCGCGCGATGAAGGGGCAGAGCTGATCGCGGACCGGGCCGACCAACTGCTCCGTCAGGTACCGGGCGGGGTCTAGCCGCCCATGGCGACGAAGGGGCCGTTCATGAAGCCGGGCTTGCCGTAGGCCAGCGGACTGCCGCTCGCGTCCATAACCCGGCCCCCGGCCGCTTCCAGCACCGCCTGTCCGGCCGCCGTATCCCATTCCGAAGTCGGCCCGGTGCGCGGATAGACGTCGAAGCGCCCCTCGGCGATCAGGCAGAATTTCAGCGACGAATCCATGCCCGTCCAGCGGCCGCAGCCATAGCGGGCCGCCAGCTTGTCGGCCTCGTCATCGTTAAGGCTGTGGCTCAGCAGGGCGAGGGCCGCGTCCGGGCGGTCGCGCACCCGGATCGGCTGCCAGGCCTCGCCGAAGCGACGGCGGCGTGCACCAGACCCGTCGCCCGCCCATGTCAGCCCCGTGGCCGGAGCGGAAACGACCCCGGCGACCACCCGCCCCTGATCGACCAGGGCGATGTTGACGCTGAAACTCTCGCCGCCCCGCACGAACCCCTTCGTCCCGTCCAGCGGATCGATCAGCCAGAAACAGTCGGCCGCCTCGCCGGGCCGTCCATCGGCCTCGCAGGCTTCTTCGGCCACGGCAGACACGGCCGGATAAAGCCCGGCCAGCCGCTCCAGGATCAGGGCCTCGGCCTCGCGATCGGCCCGGGTAACGGGGCTGTCGTCGGCCTTGGTGATGACCTCGGTACCCGCCCGCCAATAGGGCAGGATGACCGCGGAGGCCGCCTCGGCGAGGTCGGCGAGAGTATCGACAAGGTGTCCGCTGTCGAAATCGGACGTCAGGGAATCGTGCATCCCGGCCTGATAGACGATCCCGGCGGTTTCCCGAACCCGCAAATCAGGTCAGCCTTGCGGCACGCTGTTGCCGGAGCCCTGCCCCCATGATGTCCCAAGCCTTCGCCCCCGCTTCCGACGACGCGACGGGGGCGGCCACCGATCACGACGAGACCGAGCTGGCCACCCAGATCGTCGCCAAACTGTGTCACGACTTCATCAGCCCGGCCGGGGCCATGAGCTCGGCACTGGACCTGATGACAGACCCGGACTCGGCCGACATGCACGCCGACGCGCTGGACCTCATGCAGCAGAGCGCGGCCAAGATGGTCGCCCTGGTCCGCTATGCCCGCGTGGCGTATGGCGCCGCGACCTCGAACCAGAATTTCTCGGGCGACGAGCTGAAGACCACGGTCACCGACCTGCTGAGCGGCGGGCGGGCTTCCATCGACTGGCAAGTGCCCGGCGGAGACTATGCCAAGCCGCATGCCCGCATCCTGGTCAATCTGGCCTATATCGCCGTGGGGGCCCTGCCGACCGGCGGGACCGCCACCCTGAACGCCGAACGCGCGGACGGTCATCTGATCCTGACCACCGTCTCGGAGGGACCCCGCGCCCGGCTGAAGCCCGAGGCCGTCCAGGGCCTGTCGGGCGCCGAGCTGACGGACGGCCTGCCGGGCCAGTGGATCCAGCCGCACTGGCTGTGGCGCTCGGTGCGTGGCCAGGGCGGCACCCTGCAGGTTTCGACCGACGAGAACCGGGTCGAACTGGTCGCCCGCCTGCCGCTGTCCACGACCGGTTAAGATGTCTTAACAGCCCTTACCAACGCCTCGTTAACCGGCAGTTTGCGATCATGGAGATCCCGAGGCCCTCCGGCACCCGAACTGCACCCGAACGGAATTCGACCTTGAGCTCCAGACTTTGTCTGATCGTCGATGACAGCCGCATCATTCGCAAGGTGTCCCGTCGCATTGTCGAGGCCCTGGGCTTTGACGTGGATGAGGCGGCCGACGGAGCCGAGGCGCTGACATTCTGCACGGGGGCCATGCCGGACGTCATCCTGCTGGACTGGAACATGCCGGTGATGGACGGGCTGACGTTTCTCCGGCGGCTGAGGGCCATGCCCGACGGGGGACGACCGAAGGTGTTGTTCTGCACCATCGAGACGGCCGTTGACCGGATTACCGAGGCCTTGGCTGCCGGGGCCGATGACTATGTGATGAAACCTTTCGACGGAGAAATCCTTCACGCCAAATTCGCCGAGGTCGGTGCCGTCTGACGATGCCGACCCTTGACCTCCACCAGGCCACGCCATGAGCCCCGAAGACTTTGACAGACTGCAGGCCCTGGTCGCGACGCGCACAGGAAACCGGCTCCGGCGGGATCGGCTGAATCTGGCCGAACACCGGCTGGGTCCGGTCGCGCGACGGGCGGGCTTTGACAGCGTCGACGTCATGCTGGCCTCCCTGTGGAGCAAGCCGGTCGCCAGTCTGGCGTGGGAGATTATCGAGTCGCTGCTGAACGGCGAGACCTGGTTCCGCCGCGATCGCGCGGCCTTCGGCACCATGTCCGACGAACTGCTGCCCGCGCTGTCGCAGGCCCGGCAGGGGCGCACCTTGCGCATCTGGTCGGCCGGATGTTCAACCGGTCAGGAAGCCTGGTCGCTGGCCATGGCGGCGCTGGACCTGAAGCTGGACGTCGAGGTTCTGGGCAGTGACCTGAACCGCATCGCCCTCGAGAAGGCACATCAGGCGGCCTACACGGGCTTCGAAATCCAGCGGGGCCTGTCGGCGGCGACCATGGTGCGCTGGTTCCATCCGCAGGGCGAACTCTGGACGGCGGCCGATCCGCTGAAGCGGGTCGTGCGCTTCGAACGGACCAATCTGGTCGACCTCGGCGCGACCGTCCCGAACGACGACCGCTTCGACGTCATCTTCTGTCGGAATGTGCTGACAGGCATGGAGCCCGCCGCCCGCGCCCTCGTGCTGGAGGGTCTGGAGCGGCGACTGGTCGATGACGGTTGCCTGTTCCTCGGCGCGGACGAAAGCCTGAACGGCGACAGTCTGGCCTTCCGTCCCGTCACCGGACGTCGCGGCCTGCACGTCAAATCCCCGACCTTCCTGCAGCGCGCCGCCTGATCCGCCTTACGTGCCGGCATCGGCTGGGTTAGGGTCCGGCCATCGTCGGTAAGGGGGTGACAATGTCGGCAACCAGTCCGAACCCGCGCGCGCGGACCATGAGGGGCCGTCCGGCGCTGGGCATCCTGCTGCTGGTGTCCCTGCTGCTGGGGCTGGGTCTGGCCGCCCTGCTCACGCGGACGCCCGCGCCCCGGCCGGCCGATGCCGAGGCCCGGGCCTTTTCCGCCGGACGGGCCATCGTCGATGTCGAACGACTGGCGCGGGCGCCGCGCCCTCTGGGCAGTGCGGAACACGCCGAGGCCCGCGCCTATCTTGTGGGCCGGATGCAGGCGCTGGGACTGGAGCCGGTGGTCATGGAGGGCCCGCTGTCGCCCGGTTCGATCCGGCGGATGGAGCGGTGGGAGCTGTCGCCCGAGGCTGCCGGCTTTCGCGTGCGCAATCTGGTCGGCCACCTGCCGGGGCGGGACCCGGGCGCCGCCCCCGTGGTGCTGATGGCCCATTATGACAGCGTGCCCGGCTCGCCCGGAGCGGCCGATGACGCGACCGGCGTCGCCGCCGTGCTGGAAGCTGTCCGCGCCATACAGGCCCGCGGACCGACCGAACGCCCGCTGATCGTGCTGATCACCGATGCCGAGGAGCTGGGACTGGACGGCGCCCGCGTCTTCTTCGGCGACTATCCCGACCGGGCGCGGATCGGCTTTGTCGTCAACCTGGAGGCCCGCGGCGGGGGCGGTCGCGCCATGATGTTCGAGACCGGTCCCGGAAACGCCGGCGCGGTCGGCCTGCTGGCCGAGGCTGCTCCGCACATCGACGGCGGGGTGACCAGCAATTCGCTGGCGGTGGCCATCTACCGGATGATGTCGAACGACACGGACTTCTCCATCCCCCGCGACCGGGGCATTGCCGGGCTGAACTTCGCCTTCATCGGACGGGCCGAGCAATATCATCGCCCCTCCTCCACGCCTGAGGCGCTCGACGTGGGCAGTCTGCAGCACATCGGGTCGCAGGCGCTGGAGGTCACCGACCGGTTGCTGCGGGCCGAGACCTTGCCCGAGGCCGGTCCTGACAGGGTCTATGCCGATGCGTTCGGCGGGGCGGTGATCGTTCTGTCGGCAGCCTGGGGCTGGAGTCTGGTCGTCCTGTCCCTTGGCCTGCTGGCCCTTGCCGTGTTTCGCAGCCGGACCGCTCTGGCCAGCCTGCTGCGGGGAGCCGTCGACGGCATTGCCTTTCTGGCCGGGGCCTTTGTTCTGGCGCAGGCGGTCCGGCTGGCGGCGGGGCCCATGCTGCGGCGGGTCGAGTCGTCCGACGTCTATTATCAGCTGCTGGAGCGCCTGCCGCTGATGGAGGTGGCCACGGGACTGGCCCTGCTCGGCGCGGCGCTGGTGTTTCTGGCAGGCTCGAGCGGGCGGCTGCGCATGGCGTGGATGGCGGTCACCGCAGTCCTCGGTCTGCTGGTGCAGGTCATCGGCGGCTGGGACCCGGTCAGCGCGGGCATGACGGCACTGGCCCTCGTTGCCGCCATCCCGGTGCCGCCGCCCGCCGCCAGCCCCTGGCCGCGCTGGCTGGGACTGATCGCGCTGGTGCTGGCTCTTGGCACCCTCGCCCAGGCGCTGCTGCCCGAAGCCGCCTTCCTGTTCCTGTGGCCCGGAATGGTCGCGGTGGCCGCGGCTGCTCTTGTCGCCGCGATCGACCCCGAGTTGCAACGGGCCCGGATCGGTCTGGTGCCCGTCGCGACGACGGTGGTGGTCGGCGGATGGTTGCTGGCCATGGCCCATCCGGTCTTCCTCGGCATCGGCATGGACCTGCCCGGAATTCTGGCCCTGATCGCCCTGCTGTGGCTGAGCCTCGCGGCCCCGCTGGCCCTGATGACACCGAACAGTCCGGGCGCCGGGCCGTGGGCCGGCCTGCGCCTCATCGGACTGGTCCTGATCGTCGCGGCCGTCTCCGTCTCGGCCTCGGCCCTCGTGTTCATGCCCGGCTGACCCGCCTCAGCCCCCGTCGGTCCAGACGGTCTTGTAGAGGTCAAAGCGGCGGTCGCGCAGATTGCGCACCGTGCCCTGCGCCTTGGCCCAGGCCAGATCCGACAGGTCGAGGTCGGCGACCGTGATGGTCTCGACGTTCTCTGACGCCTCGGCCGCGATGCCGTCCCGGGCGAAGGGGAAGTCGCAGGGCGTCAGGATGCAGGACTGGGCGTACTGGACGTCCATGTTTTCGACATTGGGCAGATTGCCGACATTGCCCGACAGGGCGATGTAGCACTGGTTCTCGATGGCCCGCGCCGCCGAGCAATAGCGCACCCGGAGATAGCCCTGACGGTTGTCCGTACAGAAGGGCACGAACAGCATGCGCGCCCCCTCGTCGACCAGCCGCCGGGCCAGTTCGGGGAACTCCGAGTCGTAGCAGATCAGAACGCCGATCGGACCGCAGTCGGTGTCGATGGCGTGGACCATGTCGCCGCCCTTGATGTTCCACCAGTGACGCTCGTTCGGGGTCGGGTGGATCTTCTCCTGGGCATGGACCGAGCCGTCGCGCAGGAAGACATAGGCCACGTTCTGGATGTCGCCGTCATCGGTCTGGGTCGGATGGGAGCCGCCGATGATGTTGATGTTGTACTCGACCGCCATCTTGCGCAGCGCCTCGACGAAGCGGGGCGTGTAGCGGGTCAGGGCCTCGATCGATTCCGCCGGTGTCAGCTTCTTCTTCTCCAGCGACAGCAGCTGCAGGGTGAACAGCTCGGGGAAGACGACGAAGTCGGTGCGGTAGTCGGCCGTCACATCGACGAAATATTCGATATTGGCGATGAACTCCTCAAAGCTGGACACCTTGCGGGCCTGCAACTGGACGGTGGCGATGCGGACATTCTCCTTGACCGCAAAGGCCGAGCCCTTGCCCCGTTCCTCGACGAAATAGGGGTTGCGCCAGACCATGTGGGCGGCATGGCCCATCGAGGCGGCGTCCGACGTCAGATAGCCCCTGAGCACGCCGATCGGTTCAAACCCCGAGCGCAGGTGGAAGCCGATCACCGGGTCGTTGGCCTTGCGCGCCGAAACGGCGTCCAGATAGGCCTCGGGTTCGGCATAGGTGGCCTTTTTGCGCGCCAGCCCCGGCATACGCCCGCCGAACACAATGCCCTTCAGGTTCTTCGCCTCGCAGAAGTCGCGGCGCGCGTCGTACAGGCGCTGGCCGATGCGCAGACGCCGCCGGTCAGGATCGACACAGACCTCCATGCCATAGAACCATTCGCCGATCGGATCGTGACGCGAGGCATAGCCGCCGCCGGTGATCTGCGACCAGGTATGCTGCCCCATGGCCGTCTTTTCATCGATGCGGAAGCCGGCCGCATAGCCGACGATATCGCCCTCATACTCGACCACGAACTGGCCATCGGGGAAGGCGGATATCTGCCCCCGCAGCATGCCGGTCGTGTACGGCGGCATGGATTTGTAGACCTTGGAGACGAGGGCCGCGATGGCCTCCACATCGGCGGCGCGGGCGTTGCGAATGTTCAGGACGGCGGGTTTTTTGGATTCTGTCATGCCCCGACAACGCAAAGCTTGGCCATTGGATCACGGGGCGGGTGGATTTTTCTTGCAGTGCAACAGGGGCTTTCCGGAACGTCGCCGCTTCGGGTGACGTTCCGGGGCCATACCCACCTCGCAAGGAGCCACCCCCATGATCAAATGGGCCATCATTCTCGCCGTCATCGCCCTGATCCTGGGCGTCCTCGGCTTCACCGGTCTCGCCGGCGTCTTCGTCGACATCGCCGTCATCCTGTTCTGGATCGCCGTCATCATCGCGGTCGCCGTGTTCGTGCTGGGAATGACGGTCTACAGAAAGGTGAAGTGAGGGCCGCTGCCGCGCGACCACGCAAAAGCCCCTCTCGCCGCGCGCGGCAGAGGATATGGAGAGGCGGGCGGCGCATGGGCCGGGGGCCCGGAACCGTATGCGCCCTGCTTTCGCGTTACGGGCGCTGTGTAATTTTCGGCACCTGACCTGTGCGCCGCCCCGGTCGGTTCACGCGAGCGCCTG
>CAXICH010000069.1:0-9572 GCA_964022245.1 uncultured Alphaproteobacteria bacterium | reverse complement strand
AACTCGGTGCGGCCATGAACCGCTCCCCGCGCATGATGCAGAAGATCGCCCGCGGGGAGACCTCGGGCGAGTCCTACCGGGACGCGCTGACCGAGCTACACGAGACCGGCGCCGTCTCCAAGGCACCCCGGCGCCGGCGCTGGACGTTCGGCCGGTACAGCGCCCTGGGCGCATAGATCAGGTCGATCAGCCGGTCGGTCGGGTTCGACACGGGAAAGGCCCCGGCCGCCCCGCTGGCGACATAGCCGATCTCGCCCCACACCTGATCGCCGTCCTCGACCAGATCATAGTCCAGGAAGCCGCGCGGCTTGTTCGTGCCATCGCCATTGACGAAGGCCTCGGTTTCCTGGGCCGAGAACGCATCCTCCACCTCGGCGGCCAGCCATTCATCCAGATCGATCAGCGCATCATCCAGCAGGCTCTGGGTCGCGGCCGGACAGGCGTACAGGTCCGCCGACGGGAACTCCAGCAGCGCCAGCGTCGCCGGATCCGTCTCGGGCCGGGCCGCCGTCTCGGCCACCCAGCCGGCCTCGACCCCTGCCGTCGACACGGGCTTGCGGAACACGCCCGAGCCCACTGTCCGCACCGTCGCGATTTCGCGCATCGGCGAGCCCGCCATCAGTCGCCGCTCGATCGCCCGCTCCGTCTCCGGCGGCACCACATAGCCGCCCGAGCCCGGCCCCGACGACAGCCCCGCCTTCACCTCCAGCCCCAGCGTCGATCCGCCCGTCATATAGGCCGTAAACGCCGATTTCGTCTCCTCCCCCTTCATGGGGGAGGTGGCGGCAAAGCCGCCGGAGGGGGCGCCCTCCACCACCGGCCGCCGCGCATCACTCAGCGCCCGGTCCAGACGCGCCTGGGCCGAGCCGACCGCCGCATCGATGCGCGCCACCTTCTCCTCCAGTAACGTATCGACCGACGCCTTCCTCTCCAGCTCGGCCAGCCGCGCATCATTGGCGCCCTTGAAGGCTTCAAACGCGGCCATGACTTCATGCATGGCGGCGCGCGTCTCGGGCGAACCCAAGACGGTCTTGGTCTCTTTCATGGTGTCTCCTTGATGGCGTCCGGCAGTCCCGAATACGCCTTCCCATCCGCCGCCCGGTGCGGCAGTCTCACCCTCCTGACGGAGGGAATTGTCATGCGTGCATCCACACTCGCCGCCGCGCTCAGCCTGGCGCTGGCGTCACCGCTCGCGGTTCAGGCCCAGGACCCGGCCCCGGCGACCGCCACGGCCCAGGCCGCCGACCCCGCCGATGTTTCTTCACCCGAGGCCATCATCGCAGCCGTCTATGAGGTCATCTCCGGCGACGCGGGCGTGGCCCGCGACTGGGACCGTTTCCGCTCCCTCTTCCACCCGACGGCCCGTCTGGTGCCCACCGGACTGAACGCCAGCGGCGACATGGTTGTCCGTGTCTGGACGCCCGAGGAATACATCACCCTGGCCGGCCCCCAGCTGGAGCGCGGCGGATTCCACGAGCGCGAGATCGCCAGTCGCACCGACCGCTTCGGCTCGATGGCGCACGTCTTTTCCACCTACGACAGCCGCCGCACCGTCGCCGACCCCGAGCCTTTCGCGCGCGGCATCAACAGCTTCCAGCTGATGCACGACGGCGAGCGCTGGTGGATCCTCAGCATCTACTGGACCGGCGAGACCGAAGCCTCGCCCATCCCCGCCGAATACCTGCCCTAGGTCTGACGCTCGCGCGCGGCCCGGTCGAAAAGGGCCGCCGCGAGCATCCAGCCCACGACAAAGACCACCGTGATCCTCAGCGGCAGATCCTGTGCCGTCGCCTCCGCATAGGCGGCCAGACCGAGCTGACCGGCGGCCAGCGCCAACATGACCAGGCTCAGCCCGCGCGGCCTGAACCGGGCGATGACGGCCCCGACCACGCCGACGGCCAGCACGGCCCAGACCCGGTCATTGGCCGGATTGTCCTCCGATCCGATCAGGCCCACGGCCAGATTGCCGACGCCCAGCACAAAGGTCGTGCCGATCGCCACGGCCGCCCCCAGCCGGTACGTCAGGCTGTCCGAGGCGCGCAGCACCAGGTCGCCGACCCCGCAGGCGATCGCCAGAAGTACGCCCATCAGGGCAAAATCAAACAGGGTCCACTGCACCTCGGGCGTGAGCTGCATGGCCACCGCCGGGGCCAGCAGCAAGGCGGTCGCCCCGCCCCACATCACCGTCCGCAACAGGGTCGTCTGTCCGCTCACCGCATTCACCGTCTCACCGCTCATGCCATCTCTCCCAGGGCTGAAGTCGAGCCGTGACCGTGCCCGCCTCCTCCCTGAGCGTCCTGAGCGAAACCTGAGCAGAGGGTGAAATCAACGCCACACACCCGCCCGAACTGGAATCCGGCCGCACCTGCCTTTAGTCTCCTGGCCGGGCGGACATTCTTCGGGGGGAGACCATGAACAGCTCGGAACACCTTCTTGTCCTGATGTCGATCATCCTGGGGCTCGGCATCCGTGACCTGCTGGTCGGCGGACGGGCCGCCGCCATTGATCGACCGCGCGAGGATCTGGCCCTGCTGCCGTTCCTCGCCGGTCTCCTCGTCCTGCTCGCGACGGTCCAGTTCTGGTGGTACCTCTTCATCGTCGCCAACCGCGATGTCTGGGGCACCAACTTCTTCCTGTTTGCGACCGTGCTCCTGCGCCCGGCCCTGCTATTCCTCAGCGCCGCCTCGGTCTTTCCGCCTCCGGGCCAGCCCGGCAAACTGGCGGATCACTATTTTCGCAATCGCGGCTTCATCTATCTGCCGCTGGCCGCGTTCGAGCTGCACAATCTCGTGGAGTCAGCCACCAACCTCGGCACGCTCCGCCACACGGCTCACATCTTCCACGTCCTTTTCACGATCGCCTGCGTGGTCCTCGCCTTCTCGTCCAGCCGCAACTGGCACCGCGTCCTGCTCAGCCTGCTGCTGGTTTCGGCCCTCATCTTCATCGGAGTCTTCAGCCTTCGCCTGACATGAACCTCGCCCCCGGCAGCATGGGAAAGGTGACCAGCGACACCTCCCATAGATCGACCTCGGCCAGCACCCGCAGCCGTCCGTCGCGCCGGGCCCCGACCGCGCGAAAGCCGATCGACAGGCCGTCCAGGCAGCCGACCCGCACCAGCGCCGCGGCCATCCGTCCCTCGGGCGTGATGTCCAGGATCTGCCCCTCGACCTTCAGGCCGCGGTCATCCTCCTCAAGCCGGGTCCAGACCCCCACCGGCGTGCGCTCGCCGTGCTGGTACAGCATCCGCACCCCGCCGGGTCCGCGGCTCGCGACGCTGGCGGCGAACGCGCCTTGCACCACCACATCCCCCGCCAGATCCGCCACGCCCCACAACGAGGCATAGCCGGTGATCGCAAGATGTCCTCCCTCCTCTGCGCGGGAGGGGGCCCCTCCGAAGCCTTGGCGAAGGAGGGTGGAGGGGGCGGACACGACGGAAACGTCGGGGATCACGCCCCGCCCTCCAGCTTGATCTCGATCCGCTCGACCGCCCGGCGCGTGGCCACGCTCTGTTCCTCCAGCCGGGCCAGCCGTTCGGCCACCGCCCGCTGCTCACCCACCCGGGCCTCCAGAGTCGCGATCCGGGCCGCCGCCCCTCCGGCCCAGATCAGGCCACTGACCGTCTGCAGGACCAGCATGGCGCCGAGTGCCAGCGCCGCCTTCTTCAACTCGCCCGTCATTTGCCGACCCCCGCCATCTGGCGACGTTCATCCCCGGTCAGGAAGGTCGCGGCATTCAGCCGGGCCCACAGCGCATCGCGTTCGGGCGACAGCGCCGGCACCGCCTCCAGATCGGCCTCGATCCGGCATCCGGGCAGACGCGGCGACAGCCAGGCCGTCAGGGCCCCGGCCGCCTTTCGCACCAGCGGCACCACCGTCTGCCGCCAGAAGGCGACATTGGCCTCGCGATAGTTGGCATAGGTGGCGTCTCCCGGGATCCCCAGCAACTGCGGCGGAATCCCGAACGCCAGGGCGATCTCGCGCGCCGCCGCATGCTTGCCGGCGATAAAGTCCATCTCGGCCGGCGTCAGGCTCATGGGTTTCCAGTCCAGCCCGCCCTCCAGCAACAGCGGCCGCCCGGCGTTGGCCGGCCCGGCGTGCGCCTCGCCCAGTTCCGCCTTCAACCGCTCGAACTGTTCGGCGGTCAGCCGCTCGCCATCGCGCGCCGCATAGACCAGCGCCCCGCTGGGCCGCGCCGCATTGTCCAGCAGCGCCTTGTTCCAGGCCCCCGAGGCATTGTGGACATCAATGGCAAAGGCCGCCGCCTCCAGCGGGGAGAACCCGTAATGGTCATCGGTCGGGTGAAACAGCTTCAGATGCATGACCGGCATCCAGCCATCGGCCTCCCGCCCGATCCGCACCGACCGCCCGGCGAGACCATAGTCATAGGCCTCGGGCCAGCCGTGTCGGCCCGGCACAATCCTCACCCGATCCGGGCGTAGCGCCCACAGCTCCTCCGGCAGGCCCCCGTACCCGTCCCCCGCGGCCTCGACATAGGCATTGCCCGCCGTCTGGAGGGCGCCGTACAGGCCTTCGAGGAACTCGGCTCCGGACTGTTCGGGGTTGGGCCGCGCCAGCAGCCGCGCCAGCCCGTGATCCCGGCACTTCACCTCGCCGTCGAACACCACCAGCGGCACTGACGCCGCGGCTTCGGCGATCATGCGGATGGCGCGATAGGCCACCGGGTTCTTGCCGAACCCTTCCCGCGCCAGTTCGGCATAGTCGCGCGGTGTCCAGCGGGGGCGCCCGCCGCCGGTCAGGGCGATCAGCGGTCCCGTCCGGCTGTCCTTGGTTTCAGGCACAGGGGTCGAGCCCCGGCGCAGACGCCAGCGGGACCAGTCCATGGCGATCTCCTTTATTCTGGATGTCAGTCTTGATGCCCCGGCGGCCCCGTTTCAGAGCGTTTGCAGGCGCGGCGCGGGCCGGGGCTCCAGCAACAGATGGGTGATGGCCCACACCAGGGCGTCGGCGCGGTCCGGGCTTGGCCCGCCCTCGCCGCTTCCCAGCGCCATCAGATCTTCTTCCAGCGCAGGCAGGGCGGCGCAGTGCACCACCCGCCCCTGCTCATACAGCGCCGCGACCGGCTCGGCCCGGGCCCGCTTGGATCGGGTCGCATGGACCGACCGCACCGGACACGAACAGCCCGCCTGGACCAGCAGGGTCCGCACCATATCCCCGCCCTGATTGACCTCGGCGATCACGGCCTCGGCCCGCTCCCGGCGCGCGATGGATGCCACCACCCGGGCCCAGGCGGCAGGCGACAGGCCGCGCACCGTCTCATCGGCCAGCACATAGGCCCTCCGGTCCCGACGCCCCGCCACCACGATCCCGCAGGCATCGCCATGGGCCGTCGGGGGCGGATCCACCGCCACCACCACCCGGTCCAGGTCGACCGGACGCGTCCCTCTGGCCCGCGCCAGATCCTCAGCCCGGAACAGGGCGCCGTCGGTCTCGACGATCTGCCCCTCCAGTTCCTGCGCTTCCAGCCGCGTCCCGGCATAAAGGCGTCTCAAATGGCCCAGAAAACCCGGGGCCAGATTCGCCGCATTGACCTCTGTCCCTGCCCGCGTGACCTCGACCCCGGGCTCGGCCAGCAACCGCCTCAACGCGAGCATCGGGCGCGGCGTGGTCGTGACCACCAATCGGGGATCGCCTCCCCGTCTCAGCGCAAACCGCAGCGTGGTCAGCGTCCGTTCCGGGTTCCGCCAGGCACAGAATTCGTCGACCCAGGCCGCGTGGAACTGGGGTCCCCGCAGCGCGTCCGGGTCCTCGGCCGAATAGGCATAGGCCACCGAGTCATTCGGCCAGCGCAGCCGCCTCCGGCTGGCTTCCCAGACCGGCCTGTATCCCGCCTCGCCCATCGCCCTCAGGCCCGACGGCCCCTCGATCATCACCTCGCGCACATCGTGCAAGGCCGGCCCCACCAGCGCCAGCACCTGCCCGTCCACCCTCGCCTGCTGGCTCAGCCACCAGGCCCCCGCAAAGGTCTTGCCCGACCCTCGCCCGCCCAGCAGCACCCAGGTCGCCCAGTCCGTCTCCCCCGCGATCTGATGGTCGTGCAGGCGGGGCATCGCGTCGATCGCATCCCGCGTCTCCGCCGATGACAGGCCCTCGCGCCAGACGCTTTCTTTCCAGCGCGGCCCTGTGGTGATCCATGCGGGACTGCAGTTCGGCCCGAAGTAGGGCCTCCTCGGCGGGATCGTCGAAGTCACCGTTTGCGTCGCCCTCTTGCGTGTCCTCGACCGGGTTCCGGGACGGGCCAGGCGCGTTCGCCAGCGCGGCCACCGCCTTGCTGGCACGCGCCACATTGGTCACCAGCCGCGCAAAGCGATCCAGCCCCGCCACATCGGCAGGATCCAGTTTTACCTGTGGCAGTAGGTCCATCACGCGATCGGTCTGGGCGGCCAGCAGCTCAGACTGCCTCCGGCTCCAGCGTTCCGCCCCGTCATCCCTGTTCCCGGCCATGGATCAACTCTAGCCGACCAGCGTCCTCAGGCGCGCAAGTCGCTCCGACAAATATCTATCGCCTTGTTTTGACGCGATTTCACAGGCCGAGGACGAACATCAGGACGTCTCAGCCTGTCGCTGCCAGGTCCTCGCAGGCCTCGCCGGCACCCAGCACGCGGCTGATCGTGGCCATCAGCTCCGTGACCTGGATCGGCTTGCCGACATGGGCATCCATCCCCGCCTCGTGGCACAGCTGTACCTGCTCGGGCTGGACATTGGCGGTCAGGGCGATGATCGGCACCTGCCCCGTCGTTCCGGTCATCGCCCGGATTTCACGGGTCGCGGTCAGGCCGTCCATGACCGGCATATGCACATCCATCAGCACCAGATCATAGGCGCCGGCACGCACCGCCTCGACCGCCTGGGCCCCGTTCTCGACCCCGTCGATCGACAGGCCCATCCCGCCGAGGATGGCCGAGACCAGTTCCCGGTTGGCGACCGCATCGTCGGCCATCAGGATCCGCAGGCTGGTATCCACCGCCGCGTCCCCGTCCGGACCACGGGTTTCCTGGTCGGGCTCCGCGGGCGCCAGCGGCACCTCGAACCAGAAGGTCGAGCCGACGCCCGGCTGGCTTTCCACGCCGATGGTACCGCCCATCATCTCGATCAGGCGACGTGAGATGGCAAGACCCAACCCGGTCCCGCCGAACGTCCGCGTGGTCGAGGCATCGGCCTGAACGAACCGCCGGAACAGGGTTGCGGCCTTTTCCTCACTGATCCCGATGCCGGTGTCTGACACCGCCACACGCATCCGACCGCCCTCATAGGTCGCCGCGACCGACACCTGGCCCTGCCCGGTGAACTTCACGGCATTGGACACCAGGTTCAGCGTCACCTGCCGCAGCCGGCCCTCGTCCCCCATCAGTCCGGCCGGCATCGCCTCTTCGACGGAATGCGTCAGCGTCAGCCCCTTGGCCTCGCACAGGTTTTCGACGATCCCGACCGCCCCCGCGATCATCCCGCGCGGGTCAAAGGCCAGCGGGTCCAGGCCAACCGCCTCGGCCTCCAGCTTGGAGTAGTCGAGAATGTCGTTGATCACGCCCAGCAGGGCGTCAGACGAGGTGGCGATCCGGTCAACGTACCGCCGCTCATCCGGCCCCAGACCGCTCGACTGTTTCAGCAGGCCGGCGAAGCCGATGACGCTGGTCAGCGGCGTCCTCAGCTCATGGCTCATATTGGCCAGGAATTCGGTCTTGGCCCGCGCGGCAGCCTCGGCGCGGTCCCGCTCCGCCATGAGATCATCCTCGAGCTGCTTGGTCGCCGTCGCGTCGCGCGCATTGTCCTGGATTTCGACCGGTCGACCGTTCTCGTCCCACAGGATACTGGGCTGGGCATCCAGCCATCGAAAGCTGCCGTCCTTGTGCAGTCCCCGATAGCGCAACTGCGGCGACGGACCGCCGGGGCCCGCAGCGAAAAAGTCCGCATAGGCCTGCTTCACCTGGGCATGGTCATCCGGGTGGATCACATCCCAGGTCTTGCGGCCGATCAGATCATCGCGCTCCCAGCCCATCAGCCGGGTAATTCCGGGCGACACATAGCGGAACGTGCCGTCCAGGGCGAAGACCGCGATGATGTCGCTGGTCTGCTCGGCCAGGTTCCGGAACGCCCGCTCGCTGGCCGCCACGGCATCGTGGATGCGCTCCTGCTCGGTCACGTCCTGAAAGACGCCGAACATGGCCCTGACCTTGCCGTCGGGTCCCCGCTCCGTATCCGCATGGGTCAGCACCAGCCGCTCGGCGCCGTCCCGACGGATCACCCGCATGCGGTGCTTGTAGCCTTCGCCCGTCGCAAGGCTGTGAGCAATGGCCCCCATCAACGGACCCCGGTCGTCCGGATGATAGAAGCTCACCGCGTCATCATAGTTCGGGTCAAACGTCTCGCGGTCGACCCCGTGGATGCGATACACCTCGTCCGACCAGGTCACGGCCATGGTCTCGGCGTCCAGTCGCCACTGACCGACTCCGGCCATCTCCTCGGCCAGACGCAACAGTTCCAGACGCTCGGTCTGGCGCCGGGTCAGCTCAGCCCGCTCCATGAACTCGGCAGCCAGCCGACCAATCTGGGCCAGATCTGCGACCCGGCGCTCGTCGAAGTCAGGATGCGGCTTCACATCCATCACCCCGACCGCGCCGATGGCCTTGCCCCGACTGTCACTGATGGTCGTTCCGGCAAAGAAGCGCAGACCCGGATGGCCGGTGACCATCGGATGATCGCGCAGGGTCGGATGCAGGTGGGAGTCGCGCACCACCAGCGTCGCTCCCGGACCCATGCCGACCAGAATGTTCGAGGCGCTCTGGTCGCGCGCCATGGCGTTGTGATCCAGGCCGACATTGGCGCGGAACAGGGTCTGATCCCCGTTCACGACGGAGATGACCCCGTGCGGCATATCGAACAGGGTGCAGGCCAAGGCCGTCAGGCGGTCCAGCGGACCTTCCAGCCCGCCCCCGTCCACCATCACCGAGGCGCTCTTCTGGCGTTTCTCTCCCATGGCGCAAACGTCGGACAGAATAGCGAAATTTTGGTTACCGACGACGTCGGGTCCCGCGCTCGGCCATCCACTCCGGCGCCTCATAGGCCAGCGCATCCTCCGGCTCGTCCAGCGCCAGCTCCGAAATCGTCTGCCCCCGTATGGAGACTCCGGCAGAATGGACCGTCTCCGGATCGCCCGAGACCAGCGGATGCCAATCCGCCAGACCTCTCCCCTCCGCCAGCCGGCGATAGGCACACGACAGCGGCATCCACTTCAGCTGCGCCACATTGCCCGGCGTCAGCTTGATACAGTCCGGGACGTGCTGCTCCCGCTCCGCATAGTTGGAACAGGCACAACTCGTCGGATCGAACAGCTTGCAGTGGACCCTGGTCGGCACGACCTCGCCCGTGTCCTCATCCTCGAACCGCACCAGACAGCACAGCCCGCACCCGTCGCACAGCGCCTCCCATTCCTCGGGCGACATCTGTTCCAGGGTCTTCGTTTCCCAGAAGGGCTTGGACGGGAAGGGGTCAGGCTTTACATGCACCCCTCCCCTTACCTCTCCTGATCGCTGAACGCACCATGGCCGCGCGCCCTCC
>CAXICH010000068.1:0-9593 GCA_964022245.1 uncultured Alphaproteobacteria bacterium | reverse complement strand
GACAATATGCGCCTCGGCACCCAGGGCTATGCCATCCGCATCAAGGAGATGGAGGCCGGCAAGGGCGAAGTGCGACTGGGTCAGCTTCTGGCCATGGATCCGGCGGGCCGTCAGGTCGAGCTGCCGGGCGAGCACACCAAGGAGCCGGCCTTCGGTCTGCCGGCGACGTGGATCGACGAGTCCCTGCGCGAGGAGGCCACCTTCCGTGGCTATACGGTGGTGGACCCCTCGACCGTGCTGACCACCCACCTGACCGAAATTCTCAAGGAGAACATGGCCGAGCTGCTGTCCTATGCCGAGGTCCAGAAGCTGCTGAACGGTCTGGAGGGCGAGGAGAAGAAGCTGGTCGAGGACCTGATCCCCGGCTCGGTGACGGTGACGACCCTGCAGCGGGTGCTGCAGACCCTGCTGAAGGAGAAGGTCTCGATCCGCGATCTGGCGGCCATTCTGGAGGGGCTGGCGGAGGCCGCACCGCATACCAGTTCGGTGACCATCCTGGTCGAACATGTGCGGACCCGTCTGGCGCGTCAGCTGTGCTGGCAGCACAAGGCCGACGATGGTGCCTTGCCCATCGTCACCCTGTCGCCCGAGTGGGAGCAGGCCTTTGCCGAGAGCCTGGTGGGGCAGGGCGAGGACAAGCAGCTGGCCATGGCGCCCTCACGCCTTCAGGACTTTATCCGGGCCGTGCGCGACGTGTTCGAGCGGGCCGCCATGTCGGGCGAGACCGCCGTGTTGCTGACCGGGCCGCAGGTACGGCCCTACGTCCGCTCCATCATCGAACGCTTCCGCGGTCAGACGGTGGTGATGAGCCAGAACGAAATCCATCCGCGCGCCCGGCTGCGCACGCTGGGGCAGGTCTGACCACCCGGTCTCAGTTGACCTGGGTCCAGCCTTCGGATGAGGCCTGACGGGCAGCCTCGTTGATGGGGCGGGCCACCAGGCCGGACTGGGTGATCCAGACCTCATACTCGGCGCCATCGGCCATCGGCATATAGGCTCCACCGCCATAAAGGGTGTCGACCGCGTCGACATAGCGGCGATACTTCCGCGCCATGTCCCATGCATTGATCCGCCAGGCGAGGGCGTCAGGCTGATCGCCCCCACTCAGGTCATGGACGCTGCGGATGCCCTCACGCTCCTGCTGGACGGACTGGTAGCGGCCCGACAGACGATCCAGCCGGAACTGGGTGTCGAGGCCGAGAACATTCGCCCAGGGCTTCCATCGCAGCACCTGCGCCTCGATGCGCCATTCGTCGCCATGCAGGGGATAGACGGCCGTGGTCGGGGCGTCGCCCTCATTCGCGGCCGGCTGGATGACGGTCGTCTCGAAATACTGCGGCCCGAGTTGTCTGACCTGGATTGTGGCGACCGGGCGCTCATAGGTCAGGCGCGCGTAGGTCTGGACGTTCATGCCCAGCAGGACAGCGATAGCCGCTGCCGCCGCGAGACCCCCGCCCCCGATCGCACCCAGACCGCCGCTCAGGAATTTTCCACGGAAAAAGGAGGCCAGACCGCTCAGCAGGAAGATCACACCCGCCACCCCGACGATCGCCGGAATAATCCACCACCACCAGACCATGTCGCCCCCTTACGCGTTGCGTATCAACCCTATGCTAACCTTAAATCGCGGGAACGTCGAAGGTTTCACCCGACACGCGACTGGACTCGGGCCGACCGCAGGTTAAACGTGAGCGGCGATGAGTTGGGAAATTCGTGAAAATCTGACGGCATTCAGCCGCTTCCTGCGCACAGCCAGTCTTGGGCGGTCCCTGCTCGGACTTCTGTCACTGGCGCTTGTGCTCCTGCTCGTCGTCAACCTGGCAACATTCTTCATGATCGGCCGCACGGCCGAGTTCAACGAAACGATCGACCGCAGCATGCGTGTGCAGGTGGCCGCGCGGGACGTCCTGACCCGGTTGGTGGACGCTGAAACGGGCCAGCGGGGCTACCTCCTGACGGGCCGGCAGCAGTTCCTGACCATTCACGATGAGGCCATTCGCGAACTGCCGACAGTGATGCAGGAACTGGATGACCTGACCGAAAGGGACTCCGAGGTGCGGGCACGCGTTGATCGCCTGCGAGACCTGGCACGCGAGCGCCTCGACGTGATGGATGCCAGCATCAGCCTGGCCCGGAGCGGCCGGGCAGGCGATGCTGTGCAGATCGTTCGTGACGGGCGGGGCAAGGAGTTGATGGACGCCATGCGGCTCGAGATCGACGCCATCGACAGGATCGAGGGCGAGCGGTTCGCGTCCCGTCGACAACAATCCGAATGGTCCGCGCGTGCGACCATCGGCGTCAACGCCATGGCGGGGGTGCTGGTCCTGATGCTGGCCGGCATCGTGGCGTGGATCGTGCTGCGTTACCTGCGTGAAATGCAGGCCGCCCACTATGAGCTGGATCGCATCAACGCCAATCTTGAAAACGAGGTCCGGGATCGGACAGGTGACCTGGTCCGCGCCAATGAGGAGGTCCAGCGGTTCGCCTATATCGTCAGCCACGACCTGCGCGCGCCCCTGGTCAATGTCATGGGGTACACCTCGGAGCTGGAACAGGCCGGCAAGGTCATCGACCGCCAGATGGCCAAGGTCGAGACCTCGGCCCCCGATCTGATGGAGCGCGATGCCCTCGTGGCCGTCCGCGAGGATGTGCCCGAGGCGATCGGCTTCATCCGCGCCTCGACCGAGAAGATGGATCGTCTGATCAACGCCATCCTTAAACTGTCCCGGGACGGACGACGCGTGCTGTCGTCAGAACCGGTCAATATGACGGCCATGGTCAGCAAGATTGCCGCCAGCGTGAACCATCAGACCGAAAGTGTCGGGGCCGGGATCGAGGTCGCCGACTTGCCGGGGCTGACGGGGGATCGTCTGTCGCTCGAGCAGGTCTTCAGCAATATGATCGACAACGCGGTCAAATATCTGGACCCGAAGCGGCCGGGGCAGATCCGGGTCGAGGGTCATGACCTGTCCGACGGTATGGTCGAGTACCGGATCATCGACAATGGTCGCGGCATTTCGGACCGGGATCACGAACGAATCTTTGAGCTGTTCCGCCGCTCGGGTAAACAGGACCAACCGGGCGAAGGGCTGGGGCTGGCCTTCGTGCGGAACAGCATTCGTCGCATGGGCGGGGATATCGCCGTCGAGTCGAGACTGGGCGAAGGCTCGACATTCATCCTCAAATTTCCCAAACGCCTCTACGTCTCGGAAAGCGGAACCCTGTCATGACCACACCCGTCAAAATCCTGATGATCGAGGATGATCACGGCCACGCGCGCCTGATCGAGAAGAACATCCGTCGGGCCAACATTTCGAACGAGATTGAGCATTTCGCCGACGGCACATCGGCGCTGGAGCACCTGTTCAGCGAGGCGGTGCTGGCCAATGGCCCCCTGCTGATCCTTCTCGACCTGAACCTGCCCGACATGTCGGGCACCGACATCCTCGAGAAGATCAAGTCCGACAGCCGTCTGCGGCGGGCGCCGGTGGTCATCCTGACGACGACGGACGACAAGGCGGAAATCCAGCGCTGCTATGATCTGGGCTGCAATGTCTATATCACCAAGCCGGTGGAGTATGAGTCCTTCTCCGAAGCCATCCGGCAACTGGGCCTTTTCCTTTCGGTCATTCAGGCCCCCGAGATCGATTGAGCGAGCGCTGTTTGGAACCGCTGACCACGCCCCTCAGACTGCTCTACATCGACGACGACCGCGGCCTGTCGCGGCTGGTCGAGAAGGAGCTTGGCCGTCAGGGCTTTGCGGTCACCTGTGCAGCCGATGGCGAGGCCGGGCTTGAATATCTGAGAGCGGGTCATGTCTTCGATGTCTGTGCGCTGGATCACTACATGCCCGAGCGCGACGGTCTCGACGTGCTGCCCGACATCATGGCGCTGCCGGACCCGCCGCCGGTGGTCTATGTGACGGGTGCCCAGGAGGGCCGGATCGCCGTCGCAGCGCTCAGGGCCGGGGCCGCGGACTACGTCATCAAGGACATCTCGGAAGATTTCACCTCGCTGCTGCGGTCAGCCATCGAGGACGCCCACATGCGGCGCCGGCTGAAGCGCGAGAACGAAAGTGCGCAGGACGAAATCCGCATCGCCCGGGACCGGGCCGAGGCCATGCTGCGTGAGGTTAATCACCGGGTCGGCAATTCGCTGCAGCTGGTTTCCAGTTTCATTTCCCTGCAGATGCGACAGCTCAAGGATGGCGACGCCCGCGACGCCCTGCGGGAGGCCCAGGCCCGGATTGAAGCCGTCGCTCATGTGCACCGGCGGCTCTACACCTCGGGCGATATGGCCCAGGTGGCCATGGACGAATATCTGCGAAGCCTGATCGAGGAACTCGGCGTGTCTCTGGGGCGCGAGGACAATGCACCCAACCTGACCCTTGATGCCGACCCCATGAGCGTCGGCACAGACCAGGCCGTGTCGCTGGGGGTGATCGTCACCGAGCTGGTCACCAATGCGGTCAAGTACGCCTATGAGCCCGGTCAGGGCGGCGAAATCCGCATTCACCTGAAGGCGGATGGAGAGGGGCGTGCCCTGCTGACGGTCGAGGATGACGGCCCCGGGCTGGGGGATCAGTCGCAGGGGCCCAAGGGCACGGGCCTTGGCTCCAAGATCGTGGCCGCCATGGCCGGCGGCCTGCGCTCCAGGGTGAGTTTCGATGACGCCCACAAGGGCGTGCGCGCCCAGCTGGCCTTCGACCTCTAGCCCCGACCATGCTGCAGTTTGGACTGGCCAGACCTGACCACATCTATGTGCGGCGAGCCACCGCCTTCGGCCTTCTGCTGCATGAGGGTCGGCTGGCCTGTGTGCGCATTGACCGGGGGGAGAACAGCTATCTCGACCTGCCGGGCGGCGCGCGGGATGGCGACGAGTCCGAGGCGGAGGCGGTCGTGCGGGAGTTCCGCGAGGAAACCGGCCTGCGGGTCGCCGCCGATGTCCGCCTGACCGAAGCCGCGCAGTTCGTGGACAAGAGTGACGGGCGTACGGTCAACAACACCGGCGGCTTCTGGACGCTGCGCCTGCTGGATCCGACCCCGTCCGGCAAGATCGAGGACGATCATGAACTGGTGTGGCTGGAGCCGGTGGCTGCCCTGACCGGTCTTCGGCATGAAGCCCACGCCTGGGCGGTGGCTGTCTGGTTGAGGTCTCGCACATCCGCGTGATCCGGGGAACGACAACGGGCCGAAGCTGTTGAATTGTCATAGGGCGAGCGACGGGTTCGCCTTCCTCCCAGGAGACGACAATGAACAAGGATCAAGTTGAAGGCCGCGCCAAGGAAGCCATGGGCAACGTCAAGGACGCTGCCGGCGATGCCACGGATAACCGCAAACTACAGGCCGAGGGCAAGGCAGACCAAGCCGAAGGCAAGGTGCAGAAGACCTTCGGCGACGTCAAGGAAGACGTGAAGAACTAGGCCGGCTTCCGGTACTGGAATGAAGGGGCCACCGTCGCAGGACGATGGCCCTTTTTTCAGTCGCGACCTGACAGATTGACCCGCAGGCCCCCGTTGTCATCCCGGGTGCCCGAGGGGTCGCAGACCTCTTCCCAGATGACCCCGCCATCGGGACGCGCCCGCGGCCGGGTGCTGCAGCGCGCCTGCTCGCGCAACTGTGGCGTCGCCGGCCCCCGGACCTCGCGGGGCTGGTCGCACCGGACAGCAAAATTGGCGTCGGCCTGGGCACGGGCGCAAGCTTCCAGCGCTGTGGTCGGGCGCAGGGCCTCGGGCAGGCTGTCGCCCAGTTCAGCCACGAGCTGCTGCCGCACACGAAACTGACAGGACTCCAGCGGGGTGTCGCCGCGGATCTGCGGGTGGCAACGGGCGCGCTCCCAGGCAAAGGGATCCTCGCGCGCCCACTGGGGCAGGGCGGGGTCCTGTATCAGCAATCCGAGGATGAGTGCACCGAACACGGGCGCCTCCTGTGGGTGGTCGTCGGCCTATCGCGCCAGAGAGCGCATGGCGCGCTCCAGCCCGTCGAGAGTCAAGGGGAACATCTGGTCCTCCATTACCTCGCGGATCAGACCCACCGAGGGGGTATAGGACCAGTAGCGTTCCGGTACCGGGTTCAGCCACGCCGATTTCGACCATTGCTGGCGCAGCCGCTTCAGCCAGACGGCGCCGGCTTCCTCGTTCCAGTGTTCGACCGAACCGCCAGGCATGGTGACCTCATAGGGGCTCATGGTCGCGTCGCCGACGACCACGGCACGCCAGTCACCGGGGTAGCGGTTCAGGACTTCCCAGGTGGGGGTTCGGGCCTCGTGCCGGCGGCGATTGTCCTTCCAGACGCCTTCGTAGAGGCAGTTGTGGAAGTAGAAGAATTCGAGATGCCTGAACTCCGTCTTCGCGGCCGAGAACAGCTCCTCGCAGAGCTTGACGTGGCCATCCATCGATCCGCCGATGTCGAGGAACAGCAGCACCTTGATGGTATTGCGTCGTTCTGGCCGCATCTGGATGTCCAGCCAGCCCTGACGCGCGGTGCCGTCGATGGTGCCGTCCATGTCCAGTTCGTCCGGCGTGCCCTTGCGGGCGAACCGGCGGAGACGCCTGAGGGCGACCTTGATGTTGCGGGTGCCGAGCTCGACCGAGTCGTCCAGGTTCCTGTACTCGCGCTTTTCCCAGACCTTGACCGCCCGTCCGTGCTGCGACTTGCCGCCGATCCGGACCCCCTCGGGGTTATAGCCGCCGTTGCCGAAGGGGCTGGTGCCGCCGGTGCCGATCCATTTGTTGCCGCCCTGATGCCGGTCGTGCTGTTCCTCCAGCCGCTGCTTCAGAGTCTCCATCAGCTTCTCGAACCCGCCAAGGGCCTCGATTTCGGCCTTCTGTTCGTCAGTCAGATATTTCTCGTTCAGCAGTTTCAGCCAGTCCTCGGGCACGCCGGCGACATCCGGCTCCTCGCCCGCGCCGACGGTCTCCAGCCCCTTGAATACCTTGCTGAAGACCTGATCGAACCGGTCATAGTGTTTCTCGTCCTTGATCAGGACGGCCCGGGACAGGTGGTAGAAGTCCTCGACCCGCGTGCCTGCCGTCAGGACGCGCCTGTCCATGGCCTCCATCAGGAACAGCCATTCCTTGGGCGAGACCGGGACCCGGGCGTCCCGCAGGGCGGTGAAGAAGGGGAGGAGCATCAGCTGTCAGTTATCAACGGACGGCAGGCCGTCAGTCTCCGCTCGAGCTGTCTTCGCCCGCGTCTGCTCCCTGCAGATGCTCGGTGACGCGGAGGAGCAGGCCGACAAAATAGATCTCGGACTCGAGGTCGGCCTCAGATGCGGCGGTCAGCGGCGCCGTCATCCGCTGCTTGAAGGACCAGTGGCCGACATTCGAGACGATCACCTTGGTCAAATAGTCCTCGCCATTGATATCGACCACGAACCGCCCGGTGACGCGATCCGGCAGATCCTCGCTCGACATCTCGACGGCCTCGCCTTCGTAGTCGCGGATGGACGGGAACCGCTGCCCGATCGCCTGCATGGCACCGATGGCCAGGTCACGGGCCGTGGGCATGGGCTCGTATCGACTGGCGTAGGACGTCACAGCGATCTCGTCGAACGACGTTGAGCAGCCGACGTCCTCCTGCTTCGGATCCGGATCGTACACCCGGAGGAGATTGTCCGGGGATCCCGGTGAGAAGTCGCACTTCATGCCGCTCGCGAGATGCAGGACAGCCATGCCGTCATCGGTCGAGATGTTCTGGAACAGCTGCGGATGGCCGGTGCCCTTGATCAGGGCATCGGCTTCCTCCCGTCCAGACTGGGCCAGCACCGGGCTGGCAGACAGGCACAGGGCTGCGATTGCGAGCAATGTCACACGTCTGAACATCACGGGTCTCCCTTTGGCGCGATCAGACCACGCCCGTCCGCGGTCGTCCATCACTGCGGCCCGGGTTTCCTCAGGATAAACTCGTCGTCCATCCAGCGACCGACGGGAAATTGATACTCGCCTGCCTTTTCGAAGCCGTAGGCGGCATAGAGCTTCCGGGCCTTCAGATTGCCACTCCAGACGCCGATCCACTGAGCGCCTGTGCCGTGTTCGGTCATCCAGTCCATCGCCACCTTGAGCAGGCGGGTGCCGAGGCCGATGCCCTGGGCCTCCTTGAGAATGTACAGCCGCTTCAGCTCGGTTTCGCCGGGGCGGGCGTCGGGATGGGGCAGGGCGTTCGGGCCCGTGTTGGCGAACCCCAGCAGTCGACCGTCGCGCTCGGCCACCCACCAGCCCATGCTCGGATCGGCCAGCCTGACCCGGGTGGCCTCGACGCTGAAGACGGCGTCCATGAACACCGCGAGGTCGTCTTTCGGATAGGGGATGCCGAAGCCCTCCATGAAGGTTTCGACGAAGGTGCGGGCGCCGGCTTCGGACAGGGTGGGGGCGTCGGCCATGCGGGCCGGGCGGATCAGGATGTCGCTCATGGCGGGCGCTTATCACGCTCTGGCGAGGCAGGCGACAAGCGGGGATTCGGAGCCTAGTCTGGGGGCGATGACCCTGCCGATCTTCACCCACCCCGACATGACCGGACACCAGCCCGGCGTCGGCCATCCCGAGCGCCCCGAGCGCCTGGCCGCGGTGCTGGCGGCGCTGGAGGGGGCCGGGCTGGACAGCGACCGTCGCGCCGCCAGCGAAGCCTCGATTGCGGATCTGGAGCGACTTCATCCGGCCACCTATGTGTCGAACATTGTGAACGCCTCGCCGGAGGTGGGCCGGGTGTCTCTGGATGCCGATACTCATCTGTCGCCGGGCAGTGTCCGGGCCGCGCGACTGGCGGCCGGGGCTGTGGTTGACGCCGTGCGGGCCGTCCAGGCCGGAGAGATGAACCGGGCCTTCTGTGCCATCCGGCCGCCCGGTCACCACGCCGAGCCCAACCAGTCGATGGGGTTCTGCCTGTTCTCGAACGTCGCGATCGCGGCGCGGGTGGCGCAGGCCGAGGGGGCCCGGCGCGTGGCGGTGGTGGATTTCGACGTCCACCACGGCAATGGCACCCAGGCCGCGTTCGAGGCCGATCCCAGCCTGTTCCTCGCTTCGATCCATCAGATGCCCCTGTATCCCGGCACGGGCGCGCCGTCAGAGACCGGCGTCGGCAATATCGTCAATGCGGCGGTCGAACCGCATGCGGCGCGCGAGGCCTGGCGGCGGACCTTTGCCGACGGGCTCATGCCGGCGCTCGAAGCCTTTTCGCCCGACCTGATCCTGATCTCTGCCGGCTTCGATGCGCATCGGCGGGATCCGCTGGCGCACCAGAGCCTCGAGGCCGAGGATTTCGCCTGGGCGACGCGGGCGGTGGTCGAGGTTGCGCGGCGGGTCTGCGCGGGCAAGGTTGTCAGTTCGCTGGAGGGGGGCTACGACCTCGAAGGTCTGGGGCGATCTGCTGTGGCCCATGTTCAGGCACTGGGGGAGGAATGAGGGACACGTCGACCGACAGTCTTGCTGTCGCCAGCCGCCCCGGTGCCATGCTTGACCCCGACCGCCTCAACGATCTGGCCGCCGACAGCACGCGCAAGGAGGCCGAATCGGCCGCGCCCCTGCCCGGGACCAGCGGCGATATCGTGCTGGCCCGTCACGGCGAGCCGGCCCTGTCGCGCAAATGCCTGATCACCGC
>CAXICH010000067.1:0-9658 GCA_964022245.1 uncultured Alphaproteobacteria bacterium | reverse complement strand
CGTTGACATCGAGGGGGTCACAGGTTCAATCCCTGTCGCGTCCACCATTTCCTTCCTGACATCGCAGAGACGGGCCAGACGGCTCCGGGCTATTTGCCGAACGCTGCGATCATGGCGTCGCAGAAGGCCGGCAGGTCGTCCGGATTGCGCGAGGTGATCAGCGGCCCGTCGACGACGACCGTCTCGTCGACCCAGGTGGCCCCGGCGTTCTGAAGATCGGTCTTCAGCGACGGCCATGAGGTCATGCGGCGGCCCTTGACTGCGCCGGCGTCAATCAGCGTCCACGGACCGTGGCAGATGGCCGCGATGGTCTTGTCGGCGCTGACGAAGCTTTCGATGAAGGCAATGGCCCTGGGCTCGATCCGCAGGGCATCGGGATTGATCACGCCACCGGGCAGGACCAGACCGTCGTAGTCGCCGGCAGTGGCGTCATCAAGCGTCCTGTCGACCGAGACCTGGTGGCCCTTGTCGTGATGTTCGAAACCCTGAATCTGGCCGGCATCGGGGGCGATGATCTCGACCGTGGCGCCGGCCTTGCGCAGGGCATCGACGGGCTTGTCGAGCTCGACCTGTTCAAAGCCGTCGGTGGCGAGGACGGCGATACGTTTTCCGGCAAGTTCATCGGACATGAGGCTCTCCATGGGTCGGGGTCCATGGAAAATCCCGCTACGGGCCGGATGTTCCGTCAGTCTTCAGGGTCGGGCACCGACTCGCCGGCGTCGCCTTCGTCGAACAGGCGGAACTCGTGCCAGAGGCCGTTGAGGACACCGAAGGCGACGGCAAGGCCGAGGCCGAGGATCCAGGCAAAATACCACATGATTCAGGCCTTTCGGGTCAGTAGAGGTCGGGGTTGGTCTTGAGCGCAGCGGTAGTCGAACGCCCCCACAGCACCTTGTAGACCCAGGCGGTGTAGATCAGGATCAGCGGCAGGAAGACCACCGTCACGCCCAGCATGATGAACAGCGTCAGATGGCTGGACGAGGCGTTCCAGACCGTCAGGCTGGAGCCCGGGTCGATCGAGCTGGGCAGGATGAAGGGAAACATCGACAGGCCGACGGTCGAGATGATGCCAACGGTGGCTGCGGATGAGCCGATGAAGGCCACGGGCTCGGACTTGCGCCACAGGCCCAACAGGGCGGCGGCGGTGCCGAGGAAGCCCAGCGCCGGGGCGATCAGCATCCACGGAAATGCGGCATAGTTGTCCATCCAGGCGCCGCCGGCGGCCTCGACCGTCGAGCGCAGCGGGTTGGAAAAGCCGTTCGGATCCACCTCGCTGACGATGCGGAAGCCGAGGTCGCCAAAGGCCACCCAGGCACCGCCCGCCGCGAACAGGACGAGACTGAGCAGGCCCGCGACGGTGCCGATGGCGAAGGCGCGTTTCTGGATCGGGCCGCGCTCGGCCTTGAGCCCCAGCCAGGTGGCGCCGTGCAGGACCAGCATGGTCACGGACAAGAGGCCGCACAGCAGGGCAAACGGGGTGAACAGGCCCAGCAGGGTGCCTTCGTAGAAGGACCGCAGGTCGCTATCGAGGCGGAAGGGCGCGCCGATCAGCACGTTTCCAACGGCCACACCGAACACCAGTGCGGGCACGAAGCCGCCGATGAACAGGCACCAGTCCCAGAAGCTGCGCCACCTGGGCGACGGCCGCTTGGACCGGTATTTGAACGCCACCGGTCTGAGGATCAGGGCTGACAACACCAGAAACATGGCGAGGTAGAAGCCCGAGAAGCTGACCGCATAGACGAACGGCCAGGCGGCGAAGATGGCGCCGCCGCCGAGGATGAACCACACCTGGTTGCCCTCCCAGGTGGCGCCAATGGTGTTGATCACCATGCGGCGCTCCTCGTCCGTCTTCGCGACGAAGGGCAGCAGGGCCCCGACGCCGAGATCAAAGCCGTCGGTGAGAGCAAAGGCGATGAGCAGCACGCCCAGCAGGCCCCACCAGATGACACGGAGGGTGGCGAAATCGAGAGGCAGTTCCATGACGGATCTCCGGGTCTGTCGGGTCAGGCGGTGGCGGGTTCGGTCTCGCCCGAGGGCGATCCCGGTTCGGAGTCGGAATCGCCGTGTCCGGCGAAGGGCCCCTTCTTGATCGTGCGCAGGATCAGCCCGACCTCGACCACGGCCAGCGCGCCGTACAGGACGGTGAAGCCGATGATGGTGCCCCACAGCTGCGGCACGGTCAGGCTGGAGGCCCCGAGGAACGTTGGCAGGACCCCTTCGACGGCCCAGGGCTGACGCCCGACCTCGGCCACGATCCAGCCCAGCTCGGCCGCGATCCACGGCAGGGGAATGGCCAGCACGGCGAGGCGGAGGAACCACCGGGTTTCGTGCTTGCGCAGGGTGCACAGGATGAAGGCCGTGGCGAACAGGCCGATCATCAGGAAGCCGATGCCCGCCATGATGCGGAACGACCAGAACATGACCGGCACATTGGGTACGGTGGCCCAGGCGGCGGCACGCACCTGTTCCGGGGTGGCCTCGCGCGGGTCGGCGACGAACCGGCGCAGCATCAGCCCGTAGCCCAGATCGTTGCGGTGTTCCTCGAAGGCGCCCCGGGCCGCGATGTCCTCGGGGTCAGCCTTGATCCGCTCCAGCGCGTCATAGGCCAGCATGCCGGATTCGATGCGGGTCTCGGCGACGGCCACGAGAGGCAGGATGCCCTCCACCTCGCCGGTCAGGCTGCGGGTCGAGATCAGGCCGAGGACGTAGGGTATCTTGATCTCATAATGGGTCTTGTGATCGACCATGTTCGGCAGGCCGACGGCGGTCAGGCCGGCGGGGGCAGGCTCGGTCTCCCACATGGCCTCAATGGCGGCCAGCTTCATTTTCTGGTTGTCGGTCAGCGCGTAACCGCTCTCGTCGCCCAGCACGACGACCGACAGGGACGAGGCGAGGCCGAAGGCGGCCGCCACGGTCATCGACCGCTTGGCGAAACCCTTGTGACGTCCCTTCAGCAGATAGAAGGCCGAGACACCCAGCACGAAGACGGCGGCGATCACATAGCCGGCCGAGACGGTGTGCACGAACTTGGCCTGCGCGACCGGGTTGAACAGCACGGCCATGAAGTCCGTCACCTCCATCCGCATGGTGTCAGGGTTGAAGTCGGAGCCGACCGGGTTCTGCATCCAGCCGTTGGCGATCAGGATCCACAGGGCAGAAAGATTGGTGCCCAGCGCCACGAGGAAGGTGACGAACAGGTGGGCGTGCGGCTTGAGCTTGTCCCAGCCGAAGAACATCAGCCCGACGAAGGTCGCTTCGAGGAAGAAGGCCATCAGACCCTCAATCGCCAGCGGCGCCCCGAAGATATCGCCGACGTAGTGGCTGTAATAGCTCCAGTTCATGCCGAACTGGAACTCCATCGTCAGGCCGGTGGCGACCCCGAGGACAAAGTTGATGCCGAACAGCGTGCCCCAGAATTTGGTGATGGTCCGCCAGATCGGGCGCCGGGTCATCACATAGATCGACTCCATGATAACCAGCATGAAGCTCAACCCCAGGGTCAGGGGCACGAACAGGAAGTGGTAGAGGGCCGTCAGCGCAAACTGAAGGCGGGACAGGTCAACGACCGCCAGATCGATCATGGAACCGAACACTCCCTTGGTCATGGCCGGATTGGCCGGATGTGATGTCGCCCTAAAACCATGAGGCGAGTCGCGCCTTGATCTGGATCAAGGGCCGACCGGATCGGAATCCAGTATAAGGCCGGGGTGACCACAGTGCCTCCCCCCCCCCTGACCCTGCGACACTGGCTACGTGAGGCTGGCCGCCTGCAGCGGCGCGGACTGGGCCTCGCGGCCCTGCTGACCACTGCCGATGTCCTGCCCGCCGTGGCTTTCGCGGCCGGGCTGGCGCTGACCCTGACTGCATGGCCGGACCGGCCGGGCGCGATCGTGACCGGAATCCTGCTGATGATGGCGGCGTTTGCGGTGCGTGGCGTGGTGTCGCAGCGGGCCACCGACATCGGCGCGCAGGCCGCTGCAGGAATCAAGGGACAGGTGCGCCGCGGGGTGGTGGCCGATCTGTTCGCCGGATTGAGACCGTCCGGCGGCGGTCTGATCGCTGCGGTCGAGGGCGTGGACCGGCTGGAGGGCCACTACGCCCGGTTCGAGCCCGCCAGAATGGCGGCCGTCGCGGCCCCGGTGCTGGTGTTGATCGCGATCGCCACGGCCAGCCCGGTGTCGGCCCTGATCCTGGCCCTGACGCTGATTCCCTTTGCCCTGAGTCTGTGGCTGGCCGGCACGGCGGCCGCCGCCGAAAGTCGCAATCAGTTCCAGGCCCTGGAGCGGCTGTCGGGACTGTTTCTGGATCGCATCCGCGCCCTGCCCGCCGTCGCGGCCTTTCAGGCCTCGGATGCGGTGGCGTCGGAGGTCGAGCGCGCTTCGGACGCGCTGGCCCGGCGCACGGCCCGGGTGCTGAGGATCGCCTTTCTGTCGTCGGGCATACTGGAGTTCTTCTCGGCGCTCGCTGTGGCTCTGGTCGCGGTCTATTGCGGCTTTCAGCTGCTGGACCTGATGCCGGTACCGATCCCCGAGCCGCTGGACCTGGGCCGGGCGGTGTTTGCGCTGGTGCTGGCGCCTGAAGTCTATGCCCCGCTGCGCCGCATGGCCGCCGCCTATCACGACCGGCAGGCCGCAGAAGCCGTGGTGCCGACGCTGGCGCGACGCGACGCGCCCGTCCGGCTTCCAGCCCCGCCGCTGGGCAAGGCGCCCGCCGTCACCTTCCGCAAGGTCGACATTGCCTATGGCGAGGCGCCCCCGGTCATCGCGGACTTCGACCTCGAAATTCGGCCCGGACAGGTGGTTGCGCTGACGGGGGCCAGCGGGACCGGAAAAAGCAGCCTGCTGCATCTGTTTCTCGGCCTGTCGCCGCTGTCGGCGGGCGAGGTCGAGGTCGACGGCCAACCGCTGTCGCGACACGGGGACTGGTGCGGACAGATCGGCTGGATGGGACAGTCCACAGTGGTGGTACCGGGCACCCTGGCTGACAATGTCGCCCTGTCCCGGTCAGACGCATCGCGTGATCTGGTCCGGGCGACCGCCGAACAGGCGGGCTTGTCGCTGGACCTCGACCGCCGGATCGACGAACGCGGCGGCGGCCTGTCGGGCGGCGAGCGACGCCGGCTGGCGCTGGTCAGGGCCATGCTGAAGCAGGCGCCGCTGCTGTTGCTGGATGAGCCGACCGCCCATCTGGACGCGGAGGCCGAGGCGGCGCTGATCCCCGCCCTGGCCGCCGCCATCAGGGGGCGGACGTGCCTGATCGCCACCCATTCCCGCGCCGTGATGGCACTGGCCGACCGGGTGGTGGCGCTGTGAACCGGGCCTTCTCTCCCCTTGAGCAGCTGATCCGGGCCGAAGTGCGGGCCCAACGTCCGCGCCTGATGATCGCGACGGTCGCGGCCATCGGCGTAACCTGCGGCGCGGCACTGTTGCTGGGCCTGTCCGGCTGGTTCATCACGGCGGCGGCGCTGGCGGGTCTGGCCGGACCGGCGGTCGCCCATGCCTTCAACTATATGATCCCGAGCGCCCTGATCCGGCTGCTGGCCATTGTGCGGACCGGCTCGCGCTACGTCGAACGGCTCGCCGGTCATGAGGCCGCGCTGCAGGGGCTCGGCCGCTTGCGCCCTCGCCTCTATGCCCGTCTGGCCGAAGGTCGGGGCGCGATGAAGACGTTGGCGGCGGGGGAGGCGTCATCGCGTCTGATCGAGGATGTGGACGCCATCCAGACGCGCTTTATCCGTCTGTCGGCGCCGTGGGCACTTGGGGCGGGACTGCTGGTTTCGGCCGGGATGGCGGCGCTGGCCCACATCGCTTCGGCCGCCGCGCTGATTGCTGGAGCAGCGGCTCTGGTGCTCGGCAGCCGCTGGATCGCCGAGCGGTGGGTGCGGCCCGCCGCTGCTGACCGTCAGGCCGCCCAGGGCCAGCTGAAAGCCCGGTTGGCCGAGCTGGAGGCGGCGGCGCCCGAACTCAAGGCCTGGTCGCTGGAGGGGTGGGCCACGGCCGAGGTCGCTCGGGTGGCCGACACGGCAGACGCAGCGGCCGTGACCCTGTCACGCCGGGCGGGGTCTCTGATGATCTGGGCCGGGGCGGTCACCGGCCTGACGCTGACGGGCGTGGTCGGCCTGCCCCTGATCCTGTTGCCGGCGCCACCCGCGACACCGCTGATCGCCGTGGCGGCGCTGGCCACAGCGGCCGGGATGGAGGCGGCGCTGGCTCTGGTGACCGCGCTGCGCGATGCCGGAGCGGCCGGGGCGGCCACCGCCCGTCTCGAGCCTCTGATGGGCGGGGCCGACACCAGATCGATGCAGACCCCCGGCGGAACGGCCCTGACCCTGTTCCCCGATCGACCGGAAATCCCGGGCGGCGCCCGGGTGCGGCTGAGCGGACGGTCGGGAACCGGCAAGACCACCCTGATCGAACAGCTGATGGGGCTGAGGGCCGGCGTTGCAGGGCACATGTCGGCAGGGGGACTGGATCCGGCCCGGGGCGATGTCGATGTCCGTGGCCTGTTCGCCTATGCCGCGCAGGAGGTGTCGCTGCTGGACGGGACCGTGGCCCAGAACCTGCGGTTGGCGGACCCCAGGGCGCCCGAGGCCCGGCTGTGGGAGGTTCTGGAAGAGGCAGATCTGGCCAGCCGGGTCGCCGCCTCGCCCAAAGGACTGGACATGCCCGTCGGCCCCGGCGGAGCCCTCCTGTCGGGCGGCGAACGGCGCCGCCTGACGCTGGCGCGCGCCTATCTGCGGTCGGCGCCCTGGCTGGTGCTGGATGAACCGACCGAGGGGCTGGATTCCCGCACGGAACAGCGGGTCCTGCACCGGCTGAAGGCGCGGCTGGAGCGCACGGGTCAGGGGCTGCTGCTGATCACCCACCGGCCCGCGGGCGTCGCGCTTTGCGACCGGGTGGTGGCCGTCGTCGAGGCGCAGGGCGTGACGCCCTCACCCCTCGCCGTCTGCGAGCTGGGCCAGACGCTCCGGGCGCAGGATGCGCAGCTCGGAGACTGAATCCAGCTTCAGGATCCCGGCCGTCTTGAATCGGCCGAGCACGCGGCTGACCGTCTCGACCGTCAGCCCCAGATAGTCGGCGATCTCGCTGCGGCTCATCGGCAGGCGCAGCTGGCCCTCGGTGTGAGGACGCATCGGGTCACGGTCGGCGAGGCTGAGCAGGAAGGAGGCCAGCTTTTCCTCGGCCGTCTTCCGGCCCAGCAGCAGGATCTGGGCCCGGGCCTCGGTCAGCTCATGGCCGGCACGTTCCAGCAGGACCGCCTCCAGCGCCGGGGTCTGGCGCACCAGAGTGCGGTAGTCCGCCATGGCAAACCGGCAGGCTGTGACCGGCTCTATGGCCTCGACCGACCCGGCGTGGCGAGCCGTGGCCTCGAGCCCGACGAAGTCGCCGGCGAACAGAAAGCCGGTGATCTGACGCCGACCATCGGCCATCAGGGTTTGCACCCTGGCCGAGCCCGAGGTGATGTTGAACAGGTGATCGGCGCGCTCGCCCTGACGGGTCAGGGCCTGTCCCGGTGCGAATCGGACGGGCTCGGCCAGGGCCGACAGACGATCCAGATCCTCGCCCTCCAGACTGGCGCAGACGCTGAAGGCCCGCGCGCCGCAGGCGCCGCACGACGCACTGATCGGGCGTGTGGGACAGACGGGCGGCTTCAATCGAACCTGGAGCATGCAACGTTCCGGTGGGAGGAGCCCCTGTGATAGGCCTTGGCAGGCACCGATACAATTGCGACGCGCCGTCGCCTCGGCCATAGAGGCCCCATGTCCCATTCGCCCTTTGCCACCCCCTCCCCCGCTGACTGGCGCTCGCTGGCTGATGCCGCACTCAAGGACCGCGACCTGGCCAGTCTGGTGCATCTGGATCCCGACGGTCTGGATGTCCGCCCGCTATATGCCGCCGCCAATGGCGGAGAGGCCGTGGCCGCTCCCCGCCCGACCCATGCAGACGGGCGGGCGTGGGACCTGCGGGTGCTGGTGGAGGGCGACGATGCCGTCGCGCTGAACGCCGTGGCGCTTGCGCAGCTGGAGGGCGGCGCAGCTTCGCTGCTCGTGCGCGGTGACGTCACTGCGGATTCGGACACTCTCGCCCAGACGCTGGCCGGGGTTCAGCTGGAACTGGCCGAGGTGGCACTGGATGCGGGTCTGGTCGGCGCGACCGCAGCCGACGCGCTGGCGGTCGCCGCCAAGGGATCGCCGCGCGCGAAGCTGGCCTTCCACATGGATCCGGTCTCGGCCTTTGTCGCCCAGGGCGGCGGGGCGCGACCGCTGGCGGACTATCTGGAACTGGCCGGGAATACCGCGGCGCGGCATGCCGAGGCCTATCCCGACGCCCGGGCCTTCCTCGCTTCCGGGCGGGTGGTGCACGAGGCGGGCGGTACCGCGGCGCAGGAGCTGGGCTATGTGCTGGCCAATGCTGCGGCCCTGACCGATGCGGCAGGTCGGGCGGGCCTGTCTCCCGAGCAGGCCTTCGAGCGCACGGTGCTGGGCGTGTCGCTGGACCAGAGCTATTTCGACGGCCTCGCCAAGGTGCGGGCGTTGCGCCTGATGTGGCGGACCTTCACCCGGGCCTGGGGCGCCGAGACCGAAGCTGTGATCGAGGCGCGGTCGTCGCGACGCATGCTGGCCGCGCGGGATGCCTGGCCCAATCTGTTACGGCTTACCGCTGCGGGCTTTGCCGGGGCCGTGGGCGGCGCCGATGTGATCCTGCTGGACGCCTTCAGCCGCGCAGCGGGGCTACCCGACGCCTTCGCCCTCAGACAGGCGCGCAATACCCAGCTGATCCTGATGGAGGAGGCGCATCTGGGCCGGGTCGACGATCCGGCGGCCGGGTCGTGGTTCCTCGACACCCGCACCCGCGATCTCGCCGAGGCGGGCTGGGCGGCCTTCCAGCAGATCGAGCGCGAGGGCGGACTGGTGGCGTCGGTCGAGGGCGGCGGTCTGCAGGGTCGGGTGGCCGAGGCGCGAGAGGCGCTGGTGGCCGTATATGCGCGTGGCGACGCCCATCTGATCGGCGTGACCCGCTTTGTCGACGAAGACCCGCGACCGGCCCCTGTGACGGCCGGGGAAGGTGACGCCCCTTCGCCCCCGGAGCACCGCTGTGCGCCCCTGCCCCCCCTGCGCCTCGCCGCAGACCTCGAGACCGGGGAGACCGCCCGATGAGCCGTCCCGATTTCACCAGCCTGAAGCTTGATACCGGCGCGACCGGCACCGGCCCCGACCGTGCCGTGTGGCAGACGCCAGAGGGCATCGCCGTCGAGGCCCGCTATGACGCGGAGGCGCTGGACGGGCTGGACTTCATCCACGGCCTGCCGGGGATCGCCCCCTATCACCGCGGCCCCTATCCCACGATGTATGCCCAGAACCCGTGGACCATCCGCCAGTATGCGGGGTTTTCGACGGCCGAGGAGTCGAACGCCTTTTACCGACGCAATCTGGCCGCGGGACAGAAGGGCCTGTCGGTTGCCTTTGATCTGGCGACGCACCGGGGCTATGATTCCGACCATCCTCGCGTGGCCGGCGATGTCGGCATGGCCGGCGTGGCGATCGACTCCATCCTCGACATGCGGACCCTGTTCGACGGCATTCCGCTGGACAGGATGAGCGTGTCGATGACGATGAACGGGGCGGTGCTGCCGATCCTGGCCCTCTATGTCGTCG
>CAXICH010000066.1:0-9661 GCA_964022245.1 uncultured Alphaproteobacteria bacterium | reverse complement strand
CGCGGGAGGCGGGGGACCAGGTGGACGCCCGCCCGGGAAGCGGGGGCGAGCGGGCCCGGGCCGAGGCCGCCCGGCCGCGGGTCGAACAGGCGCGCGATGGACTCACCGGCGATCCCGAGCGCGACGATGCCCAGCACCAAGGCCGAGGCGAAGCCGGCGAGGTCGCCCACCTTGCCGGTCCCGAAGCTGAAGCGCCGGTTGTCCGAATGGCGCTTGGCATAGGCATAGGCCCCGGCCGCCACGGCCAGGGCGCCGGCATGGGTGGCCATGTGGAAACCGTCGGCCAGCAGGGCCATCGAGCCATAGACCATGCCGGCGATGATCTCCCCGACCATCATGACGGCGGTCAGGCCGACGACCCACAACGTCCGCCGCGCACTCTCATCGTGCGACCGGCTGAGGAAATGATGATCGTGGGTCAGATAGTCGAACTCGGTCGGGTTCATGTCGCGGGTCTTCACCTGGAATAGCGGCGGATGAGGAGGCTCAGTTCGTCAGCGCCGCTTTGGCGATCCGCCTGGCTCAGCCCGGGATCGGCGACGTGGTGACGAAGATGATCTTCGATCAGCTCTTCCAGCAATCCGCTCATGGCGCCGCGGGCGGCGGCGGCCTGCTGCAGGATTTGCGAACAGCCGGCCTCCGCCTCGATCGCGCGCTCGATCGCCCCGAGCTGGCCGGCGATGCGGCGGACGCGGGCGACGAGCTTCTTCTTGTTGGTGGAGGTGTGGGCCATAGGTACTCCCCTATAGTATCTTGCCGGAACGCGCGAGGGTGGTTAGAAGGCGCTTCCTGTTGGGGAGTAGCTTCCGGCATCTGATCGCCGGGGTCGGGTCAACACACTCGCGTTTCGACGCGTGGTCCGACCAGCGGAACCACCGCCTGGCGAGACCAGCGCGTCCCACCGCCGCACCGGCCGGGGAGGGAAGCGCTGTTCGTCGCCCGGTGGATACCCTTCATGACTCCCCTTGCCATCGCTGTCCTCTCACTCAGCATGTCCACCGATGCTTTCGCAGCGGCTCTCGGTCGCGGCGCGTCGCACCGTCCGACCCTGCCTGGCGCGGTCAAGGCGGGTCTGGTGTTCGGTGTCATCGAAGCCATCACGCCCTTGATAGGCTGGGGGCTCGGCATGGTCGCCGCGGGTCTGGTCGAGAAGATCGATCACTGGATCGCCTTCGGCCTGCTGGCCGCCGTGGGCGGCAGGATGATCCGGGAAGCGACCCGTTTCCGACCGGGGGATGCGTGCGACGAGCCGCGCCGTTCCGGACCCTGGGGGCTGATCGCGACGGCGGTCGGGACCAGTATCGACGCCGCTGCCGTCGGGGTCGGCCTGGCCTTCATCGGGGCCAATATCTGGATCATCGCCGCCTCGATCGGGCTCACGACCTTCCTGCTCGCGACCATCGGCATGGTGATCGGTCGTATGGTCGGCCGGCGCTTTGGCAAGGCGGTTGAGCTGTTAGGGGGTCTCGCCCTCGTCGCGCTCGGCCTGGCCATCCTGCTCGAGCACCTGGGCGTCCTCGGCGCCTAGACGGCCTCCGGGCCCGGCTTCAGGCCCGGGCGGAGCCGGAGTTCGCGAAGGCATGGGTCTGGCGCGGATGTCGTGGGGCAACAGCGCGTCCATCACATAGAAGCCGTACCCCGCCAGTTCCCTGGCGACGCGGGCGATCTCGTCCTGTCGACGCCCTGAGAGGTCGGTCTCAATGTCCGTCGGCTTGATCACGAAAGCCCTCCTGCCCGAGCATCGGAGAGACGCCGTCGGGGAGCTTGCCGCAACTCAACAAGCTGTCATCGTCGCGCCGTGGTGGAGCGCCGCAGACCTGTCAGGCCGAAGCACGGGCGCTCGGTCGACAGCCACACCCTTCGGGTCCACCGGGCCTTTCAATGAGCAGATCCGGGAGGGACGGCTCAGTGGGGAAGACAGGCCGCCGGTCCGGCGGGCGAGCGCGCGGTCGGCACCGGCAGCCTGGGCCGCGCGTTTTGAGGCGGGGATGACCTGTGCGGCACGAAGGACCGGTCCCAGGCAAGACAAGGACGCGCGAGAGCGACAGGAAGTGGCGTTCCCCGAAGGCCGTGCCATCAGCCGCGCGATTGAGGAAAGAACCCAGGGCGGCCGGGCCTTTCGACGGGTCATTCGACGACGCGGGCGACGACGCGGGCGTGGGTAGCTCCCGATCGAAGATCCTGATCAGCGCCGGGTGTAGGCGGGTAGATCGGGTGCCGTGGAGGGTGTGGGATTGCGTTCGAGGTCGGCGATGAGCGCGTCCATCTCGGCGATCTCGCGCTTTTGCGCCTCGATGATGCCGTCGGCGAGTTCGCGCACCCGCGGGTCGCGGATATGGGCGCGCTCGCTGGTCAGGATCGCGATCGAGTGATGCGGGATCATCGCGCGCATATAGTCGACGTCATTGACCGTCTCCTGACTGCGGACGAGCCAGAGCGATCCGGCGAACACCAGGACGGCTCCGCCGATGATGGCCAGGTTCAGACGCTTGTCCGTGTACATCTTGAGCATGAACAGCAGCATGATGACGGCCATGACCGCGCCCATCACCAGCGCCATCCAGGCCCGGGTCTCGCTGAACCGGGCGTGGTCCAGCTGGTAGGTGTTCAGATACATCAATCCGAACATGACGAGTGTGGATGTCGCGATCATCGCGCCGAAGCGCAGATAGGTCTTGGCGTTCATGATAAACCTCCGTTCCTTCAAGTCCGGCCGAAACGTGTCGTAAACTTCAGGGTTGCCGGGGTGAAAAAAGATCGGCCGGACGGACGAATTCAACGACCCTCGGTGAGGGAATTCGACCTCGAAGACGTAATGCACTTGTCGTTCCGGGCCGCGCTGAATCGCCAGGCCTGTCACGAGGGTGCACGAGGCGCACCCGGCGAAAGGGCGTCAGACGGTCCCGCACGGGGGAGGTGTCCGGCCTTCGAAGCGTCGCCGGATCCAGCGGCGTCCAGGTTTTTCCACACCCAGATGCAGCGCGGCGGCGGCGGCGACGGTGACCACGAACAGGGCCGCCAGTTCCAGGGGCGACATGTAGAAGCCGCTGTCGATCCCGCGAAGTTCCGAGGCGATGCCCTTGTAGGCCACCAGCAGCGGCATATGGACCAGGTAGAGCGCGAAGGAGGCCTCGCCCGAGAAGACGGCCAGAGGTGAGGACAGGGGACCTTGTTCAGCAGCCTTGGCGAGCATGGACCAGGTCAGGATGACCGGCGCGGCCAGGGCAACGACCAGCCGGTCGTCGAGACTGAACTGCATGGCCAGCAGAAGGCCCAGGGAGGCGATCACGCAAGCGGCGATGGCGATGGGGCGGGGCCAGTGCCATTGATGGCCCAGCCCATAGAGCGCCATTCCGATCAGGAACTCCGGAAGGATGCGCAGGATGCCCATGTTGTCCTCGGCACGCGGCAGCACCTTGCCGAACATCTGGCCATAGACGGCGTCGATCACGACGAAGCCGAGCGCGCCCAGAAAGAGCAGGGCCCAGGGTCGGGTCTTCAACTTCATCGCGATCAGCGCATAGGCAGGGAAGAGCAGATAGGCGAACCACTCGGCAGACAGGGACCAGGACGGGCCGCTCCAGTTGTAGCCGAGCAGGTTCGGGAACCAGGCCTGGACGAGCAGCAAGGTTTTGACGAACCCCTCGAGTGTGTAGGTGGTCGGATCGTACTGAACCCCGGCGGCGCGGGCGACGATCACCATGACCAGGACTCCGCCCAGCACCGCCAGGTGCAGGGGGTAGAGCCGGGCGATGCGGGCGACGATGAAGCGCCGGTAGCTGAAGGTTCCGGCTGCGAAGGACGGGCCGTAGACGTGCGCCAGGATGAACCCCGACAGCATGAAAAAGGCATCCACCGCCAGCCGGGACCGCTCGATGATCGGGCTGAAACCCAGGGCGGGATCCCACTGAAGCTGGTAGTGGAACAGGACCACGCCCACCGCCAGAAAGGCCCGCAGGCTGGTCAGGGCTCTCAGATCAGCGGGATAGCCGTCGCGCGTGGGCGTTACGGACGTCATGCGCGAAGGCCCCCAGGATCAGACGGGACACGAACGTCCGCCTAATTGATCTACGCATCGGTCGCGGAAAGCCCTCATGCCGGCGAGACTTTGGGACTCGTGCACTCTTCCTTGCCGTTGCGGACGCCCGCCCCGGTTCCGGTCAGTCGATGTCAGGATCCTTGCGGGTTTCTCTCCTGGGGGCGATGAAGCCTGTCGTCAGTGCCGGTGATCGGCTGACGGGAACCCCGAGAGCGTATGGCCTGGCCTTCATCGAGCACGGATCTGGCCTTGGGTGATGGCTGGGCCGCCTACACAGGGCCGCACGCGGATCACCTCGCCCATGCTCATGTCGCAACCCAGCTGGCCGTGGCGCGCTCAGGCTCTGTTCGGGTGGTTCTGGGCGAAAGTCGCGCCCTGAGCGGGCCGGCGCTCATCGTCGGGCCCGGTGTGCAGCACCGGATGACGGACGAGGGCGGGGCGGTCCTGCTGCTGTATCTTGAGACCCACACACCGCTTGCCTCCAGACTTCTGGAACTGATCGCCCCGGCGGATGCGGCCGTCGCGCCTCCCTCCGTGTCAGCGTTGCTGAGCCTTGAAGCCCCGCCGGAAAGGGTGGTCGCGGCCCTCAGGGAGGGGCTCGGGGTAGAAGAAGCGAGGCTGGATCCACGCCTTGAAGCGGCCTTGTTGAAGGCGTCCGAGGACTCGACGCCGGGCGCGATCGCCCGGGCCGCCGGCGCCGTCGGCCTGTCGCCTGCCCGCCTCAGGGTTCTGGCCCGGGCGCAAATGCAGGTTCCGCTCTCGCAATGGCTGCTTTGGCGAAAGCTGCAGAGGGCCGGTCAGGAGATGGCACGCGGGGCCGGGCTGGCCCAGGCGGCTGTCGCCGGCGGTTTCGCCGATCAGGCGCACCTCAGCCGTGTGACACGGCGCATGTTCGGTGTGACGCCCTTGCAGGCGTCCGGCGCGGTACGTTCTGAGGGCAATCGGTTCGTTCAATAGATCCCCCTCAAGGCGGTGCAGGATTGAGGCTCAATGGAGCCTTCCGATGCCTCTGATCAGGATCCTCATCCGTGTCGCCTATGCGCCCGTGTTCTTCGTGGGCTTTCTGTGGTCCGCCGTGATCCTCGGCGACAGTGGCGCGCCGCTGTGGGGTCTGCCGATCCTGCTGGGCATGGCGCTGGCCGTCTCCTTCGTGGCCGAGAGGGTGGTTCCCTATGAGCGGGCCTGGAACCGTTCGCACGGCGACGACGGACGCGACCTGCTGCACGCGGTGATCAATGAAACATCGATCTTCCTGTCGGTGCTGGCCGTGCCGCTCGTTGCCGGTCTGATTCCGGATTCCGGTGCCTGGCCGGACGACTGGCCGCTGTTGTGGCAACTGGGAGCCGCGATCCTGGTGGCGGATCTGGGTATCACCCTGGCCCACTACGCCAGCCACCGCATCGCGGCCCTGTGGCGGCTGCACGCCGTGCATCACGCCGTCAAGCGCATGTATGGATTCAACGGCTTGCTGAAGCATCCCCTCCATCAAGCGATCGAGCTGACAGCGGGTGTTGCGCCTCTGGTGCTCATGGGGATGCCCCAGAACATCGCCTGGCTGCTGGCCTTCGCCGTGGCGATCCAACTCATCCTGCAGCATTCCAACGTCGACATGAAGATCGGACCGTTGGTCTACATCTGGGCCGTGGCACCCGCTCACCGCCACCACCATCTGGCGTCACAGACTGACGGTGACGTCAATTTCGGACTGTTCACCAGCCTGTGGGATCATCTGCTGGGCACATTCCGATCCGGCGCGGACACGCCCCGGGCCGGCGAAATTGGCGTGTTCGGTCGACCGGACTATCCGAAGGGATATCTCCTCCAGCTCATGGAGCCGTTCCGGCGACGTGCCTGACCCGACTTCTCTCGGCGCTAACGGCTGGCGCGGCCGAGCAGGTCGATCAACTCCGCGGCCTTGGCCTTGCGGTCGACCGGGTCCTCGCCGGTCATTGCCCCCATGACGCAGTGGTCGAGATGGTCCTTCAACACCTCGCTCTCGACGCGCGAAAGGGCCGCACGCACGGCCTGGAGCTGGGTCAGGACGTCGACGCAGTAGCGGTCGTCCTCGACCATCCGGCCGATGCCGCGCACCTGGCCTTCGATCCGGTTCAGGCGGTTGATGACCTTGGGTTTCGTCGCGGCTTGCATTCCGTTCCTCGCGCTGCGGACTTGATATACCCCAAGGCGGTATCTTGCGGTATACCCCCATAGGGTATAAATACGCTTCAGGAGACAAGGAGCGAGATCATGTCCACGACGCCGCAGTCCCAACCCCAGGCCGCCGGCCACGGCTGTTGTTCCAGCAAGGCCGATGGCGGCGGTGCCAAGGCGATCGATCCCGTATGCGGCATGACGGTGGATATGGCTTCCGCCTCCCATCAAGCGCGCCACCACGGCGAGGACTATTTCTTCTGTTCCGCCGGCTGCCAGACCAAATTCGTGGCCGAGCCGGATAAATACCTTGGCGACCGGCCTGACCCCGAACCCGTCGTTCCCGGGGCGATCTACACCTGTCCCATGCATCCGCAGATCCGTCAGGAGGGCCCCGGGTCGTGCCCGATCTGCGGCATGGCGCTGGAACCCGAGACGGTCACGGCCGAAGCCCCGGTCAACCACGAGCTGATCGACTTTACCCGACGTTTCTGGGTCGGCTTGGTGCTGACCCTGCCGGTCTTCGCTCTCGAGATGGGCGGGCATCTGACGGGTCTGATGATGCGGATCCCGGGGCAGACCTCGAACTGGATCCAGTTCGCCCTGGCCACGCCGGTGGTGCTGTGGGCCGGCTGGCCCTTTTTCGAGCGCGGCTGGGCGTCGCTGCGCAACCGCAGCCTCAACATGTTCACCCTGATTGCCATCGGCGTGGGCGCGGCCTGGATCTACAGCGTGGTCGCCGTCCTGGCACCGGGACTGTTTCCCGAGGCGGTGCGGCGCATGGACGGCAGCGCACCGGTCTATTTCGAGGCGGCCGCGGTCATTACCGTCCTGGTGCTGATCGGCCAGATCCTCGAACTGCGGGCGCGCGAACAGACGTCCGGTGCGATCCGGGCCTTGCTGGACCTGACCCCCAAGACCGCACGCCGCGTCCGCGACGACGGCACCGATGAGGACGTCACCCTGGACCTCGTCGCCGTCGGCGACCGCCTGCGGGTGCGGCCGGGCGAACAGGTGCCCGTCGACGGCGAGATTCTCGACGGCCGGGTCTCGATCGATGAATCCATGGTCACCGGGGAATCCATGCCCGTGACCAAGGAGCCGGGGGCCAGCGTCGTCGGCGGGTCGCTGAACAGGACCGGCTCATTCGTGATGCGGGCCGACAAGGTCGGGGCTGACACCCTGTTGTCGCGGATCGTCCAGATGGTGGCCCAGGCCCAGCGCAGTCGTGCGCCGATCCAGAGGCTGGCCGACACGGTCTCGGGCTGGTTCGTGCCGATGGTGATCGCCACAGCCGTCCTTGCGGGTATCGTCTGGGCTGTATTCGGGCCCGAACCGCGCCTGACCTATGCCCTGATCGCGGGCGTGTCGGTGCTGATCATCGCCTGTCCCTGTGCCCTCGGCCTGGCCACGCCGATCTCGATCATGGTCGGGGTGGGGCGCGGGGCCCACGCCGGGGTGCTGATCAAGAACGCCGAGGCGCTGGAGCGTTTCGAGAAGGTCGACACCCTGGTGCTCGACAAGACCGGCACCCTGACCGAAGGGCGGCCGTCGGTTACGGCGATCCGGCCCGCCGCCGGCTTTGACGAGGCCGAACTGTTGCGGCTGTCCGCCAGTCTGGAGCGGGGCAGCGAACACCCCCTGGCCGACGCTGTCGTCCGCGCGGCGACCGATCGCGACCTCGTCCTCTCGGAGGCGTCGGAGTTCGACAGCCCGGTCGGGCGTGGCGTCACCGGTGTGGTCGACGGCCGCCGTGTGGCGTTGGGCAACGGCCGCTATCTCAAAGAGATCGGCGTCGATGTTGGGCCCATGGAGGCGGAGGCCGAGAGTCTGCGCCAGGACGGTGCCACCGCCATCTTCGTCACCGTGGATGGCCGGGCGGCGGGCGTGCTGGGCATCGCCGATCCGGTCAAGGCCACGACCGCCGACGCCATCCGTGATCTGAAGGCGGCGGGGCTGCGGCTGGTGATGATGACCGGCGACAACCGGACCACGGCCGAGGCCGTGGCGGCGCGGCTAGGCATTGACGATGTCCAGGCCGAGGTCCTCCCCCAGGACAAGGCGGCCGTGGTTGAGCGACTACGCGCCGAGGGCCGGATCGTGGCCATGGCCGGCGACGGGGTCAACGATGCGCCGGCGCTGGCGGCGGCCGACGTCGGCGTGGCCATGGGCGCGGGCTCCGATGTGGCTATCGAGAGCGCCGGCGTCACCCTGTTGGGCGGCGACCTTCAGGGCATCGTGCGGGCCCGACGCCTGTCGAAGGCGGTGATGGCCAACATCCGCCAGAACCTGGTGTTCGCCTTTGGCTACAACGCGCTCGGTATCCCCGTCGCGGCGGGTCTTCTGTATCCGACCTTCGGCCTGCTTCTGACCCCTGCGCTGGCCGCCCTGGCCATGTCCCTGTCGTCGGTCAGCGTGATCGCTAATGCGCTGCGGCTGCGGACGGTTGGATTGTGAGACCGGGAACCGCGAGAGGGCGCAACCGAATGGCGGCTCCTGCGGAATACTTCCGAGGCCCTCTTTGACGCGGGTGCTCCCGTGAAAGGATTTCTTTTTTATTGCGTCAGCTTGCCGCGAGGGATCGGGGCGTGGGCTGCGTAGAACCTTAGAGGTCGCCGCCGCCGCTTGCGGCGAGGCGACTGGACGCATTTCAGGAGTAGCCAATGAAGCTCGATCGTCGAGGACTGCTGCGTGGCGCGGTCGCGGGAGGCGGACTTCTGGGTCTTCAGGGGCTTATGCCCGCCTGGGCCCAGACAGGTTCGGCCGGACTGCGCGCCGACTTGCCGACCCTGACCGGTCCCAACATCGATCTGACGATAGGCCAGTCTCCGTTCACGGTCGGCGGCCGGACCGCGACCGCGACGACCATCAACGGTGTGTTACCCGCGCCGTTGCTGCGTCTGCGCGAGGGCCAGAACGTCCGACTGGCGGTGCAAAATCAGTTGGACGAGGATACCTCGATCCATTGGCATGGGCTGCTGCTGCCGTTCCAGATGGATGGCGTGCCGGGCATCAGCTTTCCCGGCATCAAGCCGCGCGAGACCTTCGTCTATGAGTTCCCGGTCCGGCAGTCGGGCACCTTCTGGTACCACAGCCATTCGGGCCTGCAGGAGGCGCTGGGGCACTACGGTCCGATCGTCATCGACCCGGCGGGCGCCGATCCGGTCGGCTATGACCGCGAACATGTGCTGGTCCTGTCGGACTGGAGCTTCATGCATCCGCACGAAATCCTCGAGAAGCTGAAGAAGAGCCCGGGCTATTTCAACCGCCAGAGAACCACTCTTGCCGGGCTGCTGGACGGCAGCGACCGGATGAGTCTGGAGGAGCGCAGGGCGTGGGGCAGGATGCGGATGGACCCGCGTGACATCCTCGATGTGAGCGGCACCACCTACACCTATCTGATCAACGGCCACGGCCCGCAGGAGAACTGGACCGGCCTGTTCCGGCCCGGCGAGCGGGTGCGGCTGCGCA
>CAXICH010000065.1:0-9700 GCA_964022245.1 uncultured Alphaproteobacteria bacterium | reverse complement strand
CGTCCGACAGGCCGCCGTTGGCCTGGATGCGGATCGACTGTTCCTTGTTGGTCGCCTTGTCCTTGGCCGAGACGTGAACGATGCCGTTGGCGTCGATGTCAAACGTGACCTCGACCTGCGGCATGCCGCGCGGTGCCGGCGGAATCCCCATCAGGTCGAACTGACCGAGGATCTTGTTATCCGAGGCCATCGGCCGCTCGCCCTGGAAGACCCGGATGGTCACGGCCGACTGGTTGTCCTCGGCGGTCGAGAAGGTCTGGCTCTTCTTGGTCGGGATGGTGGTGTTGCGCTCGATCAGCGGGGTGAACACGCCGCCCAGGGTCTCGATGCCCAGCGTCAGCGGGGTCACGTCCAGCAGCAGGACGTCCTTGACGTCGCCTTGCAGCACGCCGGCCTGGACGGCGGCGCCCAGCGCCACGACCTCGTCGGGGTTGACCCCCTTGTGCGGCTCCTTGCCGAAGAATTTCTTCACGGCTTCCTGAACCATCGGCATACGGGTCATGCCGCCGACCAGCACCACTTCATCGATGTCCGAGGCCTTGAGGCCCGCGTCCTTCAGCGCCTTTTCACAGGGCGCGATGGTGCGCTGGACCAGATCGTCGACCAGGGCTTCCAGCTTGGACCGGCTGAGCTTGATGTTCAGGTGCAGCGGGCCCGAGGCGTTCATGGTGATGAACGGCAGATTGACCTCGTACTGGGTGGTCGAGGACAGCTCCTTCTTGGCCTTTTCGGCCTCTTCCTTCAGGCGCTGCAGGGCCAGCTTGTCCTGGCGCAGGTCGACGCCCTGGTCCTTCTTGAACTCATCAGCCAGATAGTCGACCAGCCGGAGGTCGAAGTCCTCACCGCCGAGGAAGGTGTCGCCATTGGTCGACTTCACCTCAAAGACGCCGTCGCCGATCTCGAGGATCGAGACGTCGAAGGTGCCGCCCCCCAGGTCATAGACCGCGATCTTCTGGCCGTCGTTCTTCTCAAGGCCATAGGCCAGCGCGGCCGCCGTCGGCTCGTTGATGATCCGCAGAACCTCGAGCCCGGCGATCTTGCCGGCATCCTTGGTGGCCTGACGCTGGCTGTCGTTGAAATAGGCCGGAACGGTGATGACCGCCTTTTCGACCTTCTCACCCAGATAGGCCTCGGCGGCCTCCTTCATCTTCTGAAGGGTGTAGGCCGAGACCTGCTGCGGGGAATAGTCCTTGCCCTGGGCGCGCACCCAGGCGTCGCCGGTCGGGCCCTTGACGATGTCATAGGGCACCATGCCCTTGTCCTTGGCCACCACCGGATCGTCGAAATTGCGCCCGATCAGGCGCTTGATGGCAAACAGGGTGTTGGCCGGGTTGGTGACAGCCTGACGACGCGCGGGCTGGCCGACCAGCACTTCACCGCCGTCCTGGATCGCGACCACCGACGGGGTGGTGCGATTGCCTTCTGCGTTCTCGATCACCTTCGGGGTCTTGCCGTCCATGACGGCCACGCACGAATTGGTCGTACCGAGGTCAATGCCGATGATCTTGCTCATGGACTCTACGTCTTGCTCCTGTTCGGCGGATGGCTCCGGGCCTCGTCTGAGCGCCCCTGTCAGCCACCCCCGGGGGGTTGGTGTTCGGTTCGGCCAAATCCCCAGAGAGACAAGGGGCTTTGAACCGGCTGATGCCGATATGGGAAGCGCAGGGGCACCCGCAAGCCCTTTCGTGCATACGGGCCCGTTGCGATCGGGGCTGGGACCGCCTGACTGTCTCAAGGAAGACGATAATCAGGCTCCGTCAGGTGTCACAGCCTCGGCTGGACGCCAGTATGCGGGGCGCCTAGACAGGCCACCTCGTCCGGAAACCGCGCTTTCCGAACTCCATTCGCTGCAGGGATGACGCCCCTATGTCCAAGTTTTCCGGCCTGCGGCTCTGCGGCATTGCCTGCGCCACCGGCCTTATGAGCCTGTCGGCCTCACTTCTCGCGCCCCCCGAGCCCGCCCGGGCCCAGTCTGCCGATCCGTCGCGCGGGACGACCCGCGGCGCCCAGTCCTCCAATGACGGCCAGAACCGCCGCGTGCGGGTCCATAACCAGACCGGCTGGACCATCGTCGGCCTCTATGCCGCCGATCCCGCCCGGGCCGACTGGCGCGGCGACCTGCTGGTCCCCGAAGTGCTGGCGACCGGCGACAGCGCCGTGATCGACGTCGACAACGGCTCGGGCGCCTGCGTCTATGTCGTGCGCGCCGAGTTCTCGAACGGCGAGCGCCTCGAACGTGTGGGCGTCAATGTCTGCCGCATCGCGGACTATTATTTCACCCGCTGACCCGGGGCGCTGAGGCGATCGTGACTGGACGTTCCGGGGCGCGGGGCGCAGGCTCGCTCCCTGAACCTGAGGAGACCGCCCCATGCGACTGACCCGTCCCGAAGGCCCGATCGACGACGATTTCCGGTTCAGCCGCCGGGCTCTGGCGACCGGCGGCCTGACCGGCCTGATGTTTGCGGGCTATGCCCCGGCGGCGCTGGCCCAGGACGCCAGCCCGATTGTCACCGACAGCGAGGGTCTGGTCACCGAAACCGTCAGCTATCCGGCTCCGGACGGCTTTAATTTGCCCGCCTATGTCGCGCGCCCCCAGGGCGATGGCCCGTTTCCGGTGGTGATCGTCGCCTCCGAGATTTTCGGCGTCCACGACTATATCCGCGACATCTGCCGGCGCCTCGCGAAGGCGGGCTATGCGGCCATGGCGCCCGCCTTCTTCGTCCGGGTCGAGGATCCGGCACCCCTGACCGATTTCGGTCGCATCCAGGAAATCGTGGGTCAGGCCGGCTATGAACAGGTGATGGGCGACATTTCCTCCGGCATGGAATGGCTGTCACGCCAGCTGTGGGCCAAAGCCGACAAGGTCGGCATCACCGGCTTCTGCTGGGGTGGCAAGGTCGTCTGGCAAGCCTGCGCCCGCTTTGCCGTCATCGACGCCGGCGTCGCCTGGTACGGACGGCTGGCGCCCGCTGCCGATGCGACGCCGGAGCAGGTCGCGGCGGGTCAGCCCTGGCCCGTGGATCTGGCCGCCGACCTCAAGGCGCCCGTGCTCGGTCTTTACGGCGAAATGGACCGCGGCATCCCGCTGGCCAGCGTCGAACTGATGCGTCAGGCTCTGCAGCGGGCCGGGCGTACCGACAGCCGCATCGACGTCTATGACGGTGCCCAGCACGGCTTCCACGCCGACTACCGCGCCAGCTACAAGGCCGATGCCGCCGCCGACGGCTGGGACAAACTGCTGGCCCTGTTCAACGCGCGTCTGAAGGCCTGACGTCTCAGGTCTCGAACGGTCAGGCCTTGGAGTCGTGGGCTCCGCCCGTGGCCGAGGCTGTCGCCTCATAGGCATGGGCGGCCTCTGACGCCGAGGTGCCGGGTGCGGGACCTGACCCCTTGGCGGCGACCACCACCATGGCCGGACGCACCGTGCGCCCGAACAGGGCATAGCCCGCCTGCAGCGTCTGGATCACCGATCCCCCGGGCACCGTCTCGGACGGCTGTTCCATCATCGCCTGATGCAGGTGCGGATCGAACGCCTCGCCCGCCTCCGGTGCCACGCGCACCAGATTGTTGCTGGCAAAGGCCGACAGCAGGGATTTCTGCGTCAACTCCAGCCCGGTGACCAGACCCGCGGCTGCGCCCTCGGCATCCTTGGGCGCCGCCTGCAGCGCCCGTTCCAGATTGTCGGCCACGCCCAGCAGGTCCCGCGCAAACCGCTGGATGGCATAGGCGCGGGCGTCATTGTTCTGGGTCTCGGCCCGGCGCTTGATGTTCTCGACCTCGGCCACGGCGCGCAGGGCCCGGTCCTTCCATTGGTCCCGCTCGTCGATAAGGGCGTCGAGGTTGTCCATGCCCACACCTGTATGGGCGGGATCGGAATTCAGGCCCGCCTCGGCGTCGGCTTCATCGGCCGGATCGATGCCGTTCAGGTCGTCGAACGCGTCGGTTTCGGGGTCGTGCGGTGTGTCGTTCAAGGCTCTTGTCCGTCAAGCAGTCGGCTCAGTACGCGGGCGGTGTAGTCCACCAACGGAATGATCCTGGCATAGTTCAAACGCGTGGGGCCGATCACGCCGACCGCACCCAGCACCCGTTGTCGCCCCGTCATATAGGGCGCGGCGATCACAGAGGAACCCGAAAGTGAAAACAGTCGTGTCTCGGCGCCGATAAAAATGCGCACCCCGTGGGCCTCGGACACCCCGTCGAGCAACCCGATCAACTGCTCCTTCTGCTCCAGATCGTCGAACAGCACCCGGACCCGGTCCAGATCCTCCAGGGCCTCGCGATCCTGCAACAGATTGGCCCGACCCCTCACGATCAGCGAACGCGGCCCCGCCGCCCCCGACCAGGCCGCCATACCGTCCTCGACCAGCCGCGCGGCGGCGGCATCCAGCGCCTGCCGGGCCGAATTCAGCTCCTGACTCATCTCGCCCCGGGCCTCGGTCAGCGAGCGTCCCTTCAGCCGGGCGTTCAGAAAGTTCGAGGCTTCCTGCAGGGTCGAGGGGGTCATGCCCGGCCCCATGGGCATCAGCCGGTTTTCGACCTGCCCGTCTTCGGCTACCAGGATGGCCAGGGCCTGGTCGTGGCCCAGCGCCACGAACTCGACGTGCTTGATCCCCGTATCGCGAACCGGGCTGGCGACGATGCCCGCGCCCCCCGCCAGTCCGGAGAGCAGGGACGACGCCTCGTTCAGGGCCTGATCGAAATCCACGCGCCCGCCGGGCCGCCCCAGCGCCGCCAGCCGGGCATCGATCTCGCGCCGCTCCTCGGTGCCGACATCGCCGATCTCGAGCAGTCCGTCGACGAACAGCCTCAGGCCGGCATGGGTCGGTACCCGCCCGGAGGAGGTGTGGGGCGAGGCCAGCAGACCCGCCAGCGTCAGGTCCTGCATCGTGTTGCGGATCGAGGCCGGCGACAGGGCGATGGTCCCCCGCGACAGGGTCCGCGACCCGACCGGTTCGCCTGTCTCCAGATAGGTCTCGACGATGCTGCGAAAGATGTCACGCGCCCGGGCGTCCAGCGTGCTCAGGGAGGGCGAGGGATGGAACGGGGTGGTGATCACCGGCGGGCCTCCCAGTCGGAGCGCGCGATCCGGTGGACCAGACAGTCGTCCTCGTCGTTGAACAGGCGTCGCCCGACCGGCGCAAATCCCAGCCGCTGATAGAAGCGGTGCGCATCGGCATTGGAGTTCAGCGGGTCGATCACCACCGCATGGACAGCCGGATCGGCAAAGCACAGATCCAGCGCCTGCTGCATCATCTGCGTACCGAATCCCCGGCCCAGGGCGTCGGTGGGCCCGATCCAGATATCGAGGGCCCGAAGGCCGGGCTCGATATCGCCCCAGTATCCGGTGGGTTCGAGATGGGGATCGATCACCTGCATCGCGCCGATAGGCCGCCCGTCGAGCTCGGCGATCAGATAGAAGCTGACGGCTGAGGCGTCGGCCAGCTCTTCGTCCCAGTCCGCATCGACAAAGGCCGTCGAGGCTCCCGGATCATCGGTGACCGCCCGGATCACGTGGGGCTCCTCATCCCAGCGGCGCAGCAGCCCGGCATCGGCGGGCGTGGCAGGACGCAGCCGCAGCGATTCCGGAGACAGGGAGCGGGACAGGGTCACGCTTTCAGGATAAGCACGCCCGCGACCCCATCCAATACGCAAAAAGAGACATCATGCGCCCTTCTGACCGTTCGCCCGACCAGCTTCGCCCGGTGACCCTTGAGACCGGCGTCAATCGCTATGCCGAAGGCTCGTGTCTGGTGTCGTTCGGCCAGACGAAGGTGCTGGTCACCGCCTCGGTCGAGGAGCACCTGCCGCCGTGGTTGCGCGGCAAGGGTCAGGGTTGGGTGACGGCGGAATACGGCATGCTGCCGCGCGCCACCCACACCCGCGGCCGTCGCGAGGCCGCCTCGGGCAAACAGTCCGGCCGGACGCAGGAAATCCAGCGCCTGATCGGCCGCAGCCTGCGCGCCGTCGTCGACCTCAAGGCGCTGGGCGAGCGTCAGATCACCCTCGACTGCGATGTCATCCAGGCCGACGGCGGCACCCGTACGGCGGCCATCACCGGCGCCTGGGTCGCGCTCGCCTCGGCGCTCGACTATCTGCGCGAGGAAGGGGTGCTCAAGACCGACCCCCTGACCGATCAGGTGGCAGCCATCTCGTGCGGCGTGTTCAACGACACCCCGGTTCTGGACCTCGACTACGAGGAAGATTCCAGCGCCGAGGCCGATTCAAACTTCGTCCTGACCGGTTCGGGCAGCATCGTCGAAATCCAGGCCACCGGCGAAAAGCGGGGCTTCAGCCGCGCGGAGTTTGACCGGTTGTTCGCCCTCGCCCACGGGGGCTGCGAGTCGCTCTTTGCCCTGCAGCGTCAGGCGATCGGCCGCTGAACCGCCCCAGGTCCGAGACATCGCGCACACTGGCCCGCACCGGGGTGATGGGCCGCTGACCGGGTGAGGGATCGGGCAGGCGCGCCCGGTCCAGCACCGCTTCCAGCGTGGCCGCCAGCCGGTCCAGCTTGGCCCGCCGGGTCGGCTTTCGACCGGCCGCGTCGGTGACGTAAAAGGCATCGACCGCCCGCTCGCCGAAATTGGCCACATGGGCCGATCGCAGCGACAGGCCCTCGGCGGCGATGGCGGTGGCCAGTTCGGCCAGCAGGCCTGGCCGGTCCGCGCCCGACACCTCGATGACGACGGCCTGACTGGCGGCGGTGGTATCGATCATCACCACAGGCCGGACGTCAAAGGCCGCGCGGCGGGCGCTGACGGCGGTCATCACGGTCTCTTCTTCCGCGACGTCGGGGGTCCCCTCAGGCACCGCGCGGGCCGCGGCCTCCAGCGACCGGATCAGCCGCTCCAGCCGGCGCGGCTCGGCCTGTCCATAGGGCAGGCCCGCGCCGTCCTGCACCTCGAATACATCCAGCGCGAGGCCGTCGGGGGCGGTCACGACCCGGGCCCCGACGATGTCTGCGCCGGCGCGCGACAGGGCCAGCGCCAGCGCCGCGAACAGGCCCGGCCGGTCGGCGGCGGCGACGGCCACGCGGGTCGTCGCCCGCCCCACCGCCCGGGGGTGGCGCTCCGCCGCCGGATCGGCGGCCCAGTCGACCAGCACATCGGCGGCGGCCCCGGCTTCGCGGGCGCGGGCGACCAGTTCGGGATAGGCCGCCAGCGGATCGGGTTCATCGACCGTCTCGCCCTTGAACACCGCCAGCACCCGGCGATGGAGGTCGCGCAGCAACTGACCCTTCCAGTTGTTCCACACGCCCGGCCCGACCGCGCGGATGTCGGCGGCGGTCAGCACCAGCAGCATGCGCAGCCGCTCGGGGTCGCCGACCAGATCGGCGCACGCCTGAACGGTGTCGGGATCGGTCACATCGCGCTTCTGGGCATAGTCCGACAGCGCCAGATGGTGCCGCACCAGCCAGGTGACCAGCTCGATGCGCCGGCTGTCGACGCCCAGCCGCTCACACGCCCGCCGGGCCGCAATCGCCCCGTCTTCAAGCTGTCCCCGGTCGCCCCCCTTGCCGACATCGTGCAGCAGCATGGCCAGCATCAGCACTTCGGGATCGGCGATCCGGTGGATGATCTCGGAGGCCAGCGGATGGTCGTCTTTCAGCTTGCCGCGCTTGATGTCGTTGATGATGCCGACCGCCTGCAGGGTGTGCTCGTCCACCGTATAGGCGTGGTACATATTGAACTGGGTCTGGCCGACGATCCGGCCCCATTCCGGCAGGAACCGCCCCAGCAGCCCCGTCTCGTTCATGATGCCGAGCACCCGATAGGGCCGCTGCCCGTGCGCCAGAACCGTCAGAAAGGCGCGACTGGCCTCCGGGTCCCGGCGCAGGCGCGGGGTCACCCGGGGCAGCGACCGGGTGACGGCGGCAAAGGCGTCAGGATGCAGGTCCAGATCCAGACGGTCAGCCTCGACGAACAGGGTCAGCAGCCGGGTCGGGTCCTCGTCGAACACCTCCGGCCCGGTGACGCTCAGCCGGCCCTTGTCGACCAGAAAGCCGGGCGTCTCCAGTGGCCTTGCGCGTCCGGGCCACAGGGCCGACAGGCCGCGCACCAGACCGCCGGCCTTCTTCTGCTGACGGGCCTCCAGCTGGGCGCTCATGGCCCGGGTCAGGGCCCCGACATCGCGCGCCACCAGAAAGTATCGCCGCATGAATCGCTCGACCGCCGGCTCATCGCCGCGTCCCCGCCAGCCCATGCGCCGTGCCACCTCGGGCTGCAGGTCAAAGGTCAGGGCCTCGACCGGCCGGTCGGCGATCCGGTGCATGTGAATGCGCACCTGCCACAGAAAATCAAAGGCCTCCGCGAACAGCCGCCGCTCGCGCCGGGTCAGCAGATCTTCCAGCGCGGCCTCGCCCAGCGGGCTCTCGGGCGCCAGTCCCCGGGCGATCCAGAACAGACAGTTGAGGTCGCGCAGGCCCCCCTTGCCGTCCTTGACGTTGGGCTCGACCCGATACCGCACCGCGCCGACCTTCTGATGGCGGGCCTCCCGCTCGGCCAGTTTGGCGGCGATGAAGGGCCGGGCGTCGGCCTTCTCCACCTGCTGGCGAAACCGGGTCAGAAAGGTTGCGGCCAGATCGGCGTCTCCCGTCAGCGGGCGCGCTTCCAGCAGGGCGGTGCGGACGGTCATATCCGACTTGCCGACCGACAGGGCCTCGTCCACGGACCGGGCCGTGCTGCCGATCTTCAGCCCGAGATCCCACAGCACATAGAGGACGAACTCGGTCACCTGCTCGGTGCGCGAGGTCGACTTCCACGGCCGCAGAAACATCAGGTCCAGATCGGAATGGGGCGCCAGAACGCCCCGGCCATAGCCCCCGACGGCCAACAGGGCGAGGCGTTCGGCATCGGTCGGATTGGGAGCGGGGAACAGATGCTCGGTCGTGATCCACCACAGGGCCTGAACCATGCGGTCCGCCGCCCGGGCATACAGCCGCGCCACCTCGACTCCCCCCACGCCCTGTACCAGCCGCTGGGCGGATTTCGCCCGCCCGTTCGACAGGATTTCGGCCAGAACCGGGGCCAGTGCGGCGCGCGGCCTCACGCTGGCCGCCGCGCTCTCCAGCGCCGCGATCACCTCGGGGTCCAGGTCGGGCGTCATGCCGATCAGCCCCGCCCGGGTCCGGGGTTCCGCGACAGGGCCTTCAATCTGTAAAGCGCCTCCAGCGCCTCGCGGGGGCTCAGGTCATCGGGCTCCAGCTCGGCCAGCGCCTCGACCATGGCGGGCGGGGCCGCTGGCGCGGAGGGTGCGGGCTCGGCCATGGCAAAAAGGGGCAGGTCATCCAGACGGCTGTCGGCCTCGCCCGTGGCTTCCAGTTGATCCAGCACCGCCCGGGCCCGCGCAACCACGCCCGACGGTACTCCCGCCAGCTTCGCCACCTGCACGCCATAGCTGCGGTCCGCCGGGCCGGCGACGGCTTCGTGCAGGAACACCAGATCGCCGTTCCACTCGCGGGCCCGGAGCGACAGATTGGCAAGATGGTCCAGCCGCCCCTCCAGCTGCGCCAGCTCGTGATAGTGGGTGGCGAACAGGGCGCGACAGCGATTGGCCTCGTGCAGGGCCTCGGTCACCGCCCAGGCGATGGCCAGTCCGTCATAGGTGGCCGTGCCCCGCCCGATCTCGTCCAGAACGACAAAGCTGCGGTCCGTGGCCTGATTGAGGATGGCGGCGGTCTCGACCATTTCGGTCATGAAGGTCG
>CAXICH010000064.1:0-9858 GCA_964022245.1 uncultured Alphaproteobacteria bacterium | reverse complement strand
GCATGGCGTCGCCGCTGGTGTCCCTGGGCCTGCTGGTCGCGCTGGTCCCCGCCCTGATCTTTACCCACTGAGCGTGCCCCAAGTCCAGATGAAAGCGCTGACCCGCGCCGTCACCCTGCCCGCCGCCGGCCTGATGCTGATGGGCACGGCCGCACCGCTCGCGCCGGGCGATCTCACGGTCAGTATCAGCATCCCGCGTGTTTCCAGCGCCTCCTACCACCGGCCCTATGTGGCGGTGTGGATCGAGCGCCCGGACCAGACCGCTGTGCGCACCCTGTCGGTCTGGTACGACACCGCCCTGCCCGCGGGCGAGGGCAAGGACTGGCTGAAGGACATCCGCACCTGGTGGCGCAAGGACGGGCGCACGCTGACGCTGCCGGCGGACGGCGTGTCCGGCCCGACCCGCGCGCCGGGCACCCAGACGGTGTTGGCCCCGGCCTCGCGCCTGCGCGATCTGCCGGCCGGAAACTATGTGCTGGCGGTCGAGGCTGCACGGGAGCTGGGCGGCCGCGAGATTGTGCGTGTACCCTTCCGCCTCGGCACCGCCAGCACGGCCTCGGGCACCGGCGAGTCCGAACTGGGCGCCGTGCGCGTCACCGTCGCCCGCTGAGGTCCTGATGTCCGAACCGACCCTCCCCGCCTCCAGCCGTTCTGCCCCGCCGGTCATCGACCTGTCGGGGGGCGCGAATGAGCCGCGCCCGGAGACGAACAATCGCGTCCTGATCCCGCCCTTTCGCAGCGCTCCGGAAAAGCCTCCCGGCACGCAGATTGCCCAACTGGGCGGCGAGACCATGGGCACGGTGTGGACCGCCCGGATCGTGGTCCACGACGAGGCCGAAGCGAGCCGCTGGCAGGCCCTGATCGAGGATGAGCTGGAGCGCATCATCGCCCTGTTCAGTCCTTGGGAGCGCAACAGCGAGATTTCCCGGTTCAACGGTGCCCCCGAGGGCACCTGGGCCTTGTCCGATGCCTTCTGGACGGTGCTGACCCGGGCGCTGGAACTGGCGGATGACACCAATGGCGCGGTCGATCCGACGCTGGGGTCGTTGGTCGATCTCTGGGGCTTTGGACCGCCCGGACCCCGTTCGCCGCTGCTGCCCCTGCCGTCGGACGCGGAGGTTGAGACAGCACGGGCCATGAGCGGGTGGATGGCTCTGCGACTGAATGTCGATGCCCGGGCGGCGGTGCAACCCGGCGGATTGAAGCTGGACCTGTCGGGCATCGCCAAGGGGCATGCGGTCGACCGCATCTCCCTGCGGCTGGCGCGCGAGGGCGCGACCTCGCACCTGTTCGAGATCGGCGGCGAGCTGAAGGGCGTCGGCGTCAAGCCCGACGGCCGCCCGTGGTGGGTGGAACTGGAAAAACCCTCGGGACTTGAGACGCCGCGCACCATTGCCGCGCTGTATGGACTGGCCGTGGCGACCTCCGGCGAGACCCGCCGTCATTTCGTTCACGGCGGCCGGACCTATTCCCACACGATCGACGGGCGCACGGGGCGGCCCGTCGCCAACGGCATGGTCTCGGTCTCGGTGCTGCATGACTCGGCCATGGTCGCCGACGCCCTGGCGACTGCCCTCACCGTGCTGGGCCCCGACGAGGGTCTGGCTCATGCCGAGACCGCGGGGATCGCGGCCCTGATGGTTCACCGCACCGAGGGGGGACTTGTCGAGCAGATGAGCCCTGCGCTTCTGGCCATGCTGGATGTCGGCCGGGAATGACCCTCGGGGGCGGCGAGTTCTGGGCCGCGACGGCTGTTCTGGCCTGGGCCGGGCTGACCGCCTGGTCGCTGCGCCCGCGGCCGGCGCCTGTGGCCATCGGCGAGGCCGCCACCCTTGTCGTGCACGCCAGCCAGACCGGCAGCGCCGAGGCCCTGGCCGAAGAAGCGGCGGCTGGCCTGTCCGCCTCAGGCTTGGCCGTCCAGCGACTCAGCCTGTCGCAGCTGACCCCCGATCTGCTGGCCAGGGCCGAGCGGATGTTCCTGATCGCCGCGACCACGGGTGAAGGTGACGCCCCGGATGAGGCGACCGGCTTTCTGCGGCGGCTGATGCCCACCCCGCCCGACCTGTCGCATCTTCAGGTCGGGGTGCTGGCTCTCGGCGACAGCAGCTATGGCCACTACTGCGGCTTTGGCCGGTCGCTGGACAGCTGGCTGGCCCGGGCAGGAGCGACGGCCCTGTTCGATCGGGTCGAGGTGGACCGGCTGGACCCCGGCGCGCTCGCCCACTGGCGGCACCAGCTGGCGGCCGTGACCGGCGCGACCTTTGCCCGCGAAACCCGCAGTCGCCCGCACCGCCCCTGGCGGCTGGAGCGGCGTGCCCATCTGAACCCCGGCAGCCCGGGCCGTCCGGTCTATCGCCTGCGTCTGCGGCCCATTGGCGATATGCCGGACTGGCGGGCGGGCGATGTGGCCGAGGTCGAGCTGCCCGAGGCCATAGCCGGCCAGCCCGGCCAGCTGCGCGACTATTCTATCGCCACTGTCCCGGCGGATCGGGCCATGGACCTGATCATCCGCGAGACGGTGCGGCCCGATGGCACGCCGGGGCTGGCATCCAGCTGGCTGCTGGACCGGTGCCGGATCGGAGAGACGGTGCCGCTTCGTATACGGACCAACCGGACGTTCCGCGGCCCCGATGCATCGGCTCCGCTGATCCTGATCGGCAATGGCACAGGTCTGGGCGGGCTGGTGGCGCATCTTTCAGAGCGGGCCAGGGCCAGCAAGCCCGGCCCGGCCTGGCTGCTGTTCGGTGAGCGGTCCGCGGACCACGACACCCTCCTCGACCAGCGGCTGCAGGGCTGGCGGGCATCGGACGTGCTGACGCGTCTTGATCGGGCCTTTTCGCGCGATCCCGGAGGGGCCCACTATGTGCAGGACATCCTGCGCGCCGAGGCCGACTCCGTGCGAGACTGGATCGACCGGGGTGCCACGATCATGGTGTGCGGCAGCCTGAAGGGCATGGCGCCCGGCGTTGATGCGGCGCTACGCGAGATCTTCGGCACGGACCGGTTGCTGGATCTGCGCGAAGCCGGGCGGTATCGCCGGGATGTCTATTAGGCGGGCTTCGCGACCGCCTTCATCGACACGGTCGGATCGCCCAGCTTTTCCGCATCGACCGGTATGGCCTTGGCGATCAGCAGGCGTCCGCCCATGAACTCGGCCGGGGCATTGATCGCCTCAACGCACAGCAGCCGGTCCCCTGCCAGATGGAAGACGGCCAGACCAGCCCCGTCGGCCACGGTGCGAACGACCTTGCGATCCGCCCCGTCGGAGAGCCCGGCCATCTGCAGTTTGAGATCATACTGGTCCGACCAGAACCACGGTACCTCGGGCGGGGGCGGGTTGCGGCCGGTTAGGGCGGCCGCGGCCTGTTTGGCCTGTTCCAGCGCATTGGGCACACTCTCCAGCCGCACCACCCGGCCGTCGTGGACGGGCACCGGGCGCCGGGTCATGTCGCCGAGCGCATAGATGTCGGGGTCCGAGGTGCGTGCCGTTTCGTCCACCACTACCCCGCCGTCGCAGGTCAGGCCGGCGGCGGCACCCAACCCCTCGCAGGCCACACCGCCGACGCCGACGATCACCAGATCGGCCGGCAGGCTGTGGCCGTCGTCCAGCGTCACGCCGGCGACCGAGCCATCCTCGCCCGGCTGGAAGGCCACAACGGTACGACCGGTCAGCAGGGTCACCCCTTGCCGGGTGTGGGCGTCGTGCATGAAGTCGGCCAGCACCTCCGATGCCACCCGGGCCAGAAGCCGCGCCTCGCGCTCGACCACCACGACCTCGGCGCCCAGTGCCCGGGCCGAGGCCGCAACCTCCAGCCCGACGTAGCCGCCACCGACCACAACCAGTCTGGCCCCCGGCCGGATGGCGGCCCGAAGCTTGCGCCCGTCTGCGAGGGTCCGCAGTTCCAGCACGCCCGGCAGGTCCGCCCCCGGCGCCGAGAGCTTCCGCGCAGTCGACCCGGTCGCGAGGATCAGGGTGTCGTAGGCGACGGTCGTCTCGTCCGAAAGGACCACCTGTTTTGCCGCGCGGTCGATGGCCGTGACCGTCTGGCCCAGCCGCAACTCGATGTTCTGTTCGACATAGAAGTCGGCGGGCCGCAGCAGCAGGTCCTCCTCCTCGCCCTCACCCTTCAGCAGGGCTTTGGACAGGGGCGGGCGCTGATAGGGGGCAACCGGCTCCTCGCCGATCAGCGCCACCTGTCCCTCGAATCCGTACTGCCTCAGAAGCGCGGCGGCGCTGCCCCCGGCATGTCCCGCACCCACAATGACGATCCTGCTCATACCCCGCACATAGGCTGCGATCGCCGGTCGCACCATAGGCAAGGATCGACGCTTGACCGTGCCACTGTTACAGCATAGTGGAACGCCTCATGACCGATGCCCTTCCCCCCAATGCCGCCGCTTCGGCCCGCAGCCGGATCGACCTGTACGACGCCCTTCTGTCCCTGAAGTCGCGCGAGGAGGTCGATGCCTTCCTCGCCGATCTGTGCACCCCGGCCGAGGTGCGGGCCTTTGCCGAGCGCTGGCAGGTGGCGCGCCTGCTGGATGCGGGCGGCAAGTCGTATCGCGAAATCGCCGCCGAAGCCCAGGCCAGCCCGACCACGGTCGTGCGCGTGGCCCGCTTCCTCAAGGAGATGCCGCATCAGGGATACCGCCTGGTGCTTGACCGACAGTCCGGAGTATCCGCGTGAGCAAGGTTCAGGGGCGACTTCGCATCGCCATTCAGAAATCCGGCCGTCTGGCCGACCGCAGTCTCGACCTGATCCGCAATGCGGGTCTCCGGGTCATCAAGGGCAACAATGACCTCCTCTACAAGGTCGAGAATGCGCCGGTGGATCTGCTGCGCGTGCGCGATGACGACATCCCGACCTTTGTCGCCGATGGGGTCTGCGACCTCGGCATTGTCGGCGAGAATGTGCTGGAAGAGGCCCGCAACGGCGGTCCGCTGGCCGAGGTGGTCATGCCGCTGGGCTTTGGCCGCTGCACGCTTAAGATCGCCGCGCCCGAGAGCCTGAACTGGGACGGGCCCGCCTCGCTGAACGGCCTCCGGCTGGCGACCAGCTATCCGCGCATCCTCGGCCGCTGGCTGGCCGACAACGGCGTCGAGGCCGGGGTGATCACCATGCGCGGGGCGGTCGAGGTGGCCCCACGGCTGAAGCTGGCCTCGGCCATCTGTGACCTGGTTTCGACCGGGGCGACGCTGGAGGCCAATGGTCTGGTGCCGCTGGACACGGTGTTCGAGAGCCAGGCGGTCCTGATCCGCTCGCCCCAGCCGGTGGAGGACGCGCTGGAGCCCCTGCTGGAAAATCTGATCACCCGCATCGGCGGCGTGGTGGCCTCGCAGGACGCCAAATACGTGATGCTGAACGCGCCGCGCGCCGCGCTGGACCGGATCACCGCCTTGTTGCCCGGGTCGGAGTCGCCGACGGTCATGCCGCTGTCGGGTCGCGACGATGCGGTGGCCGTCCACGCCGTCTGTCAGGAGGCGGTCTTCTGGGAGACGCTGGAGCGGCTGAAGGCCGAGGGGGCCTCGTCCATTCTGGTCCTGCCCATCGAGAAGATGATGTGATGCGCCAGATCGACTGGACGACGCTTTCCCCGGCGGAGCAGCGCGCGGCGCTGGCCCGACCGGCGCAGCGCACCGAGGCGCGCGTCAGCGACACGGTGCGCGCCATCTTTGACGACGTGCGCACCCGCGGCGGCGCGGCCGTCACCGACTGGAGCCTGAAGCTGGACGGCGCCGCGCCCCGGCGCATCGTCCTCACGCCCGATGTGGTGCGCGAGGCCCGCGCCGCCCTGCCGCCCGCCGACACCCGCGCCCTGCGCATCGCCGCCGAGAATGTGCGCATCTTTCATCAGTCCACCCGGCCGGAGGACACGAACTGGGTCGAGACGACGCCGGGGGTGCGCTCGCGTCTGGTCTGGCGGCCCATCGCCTCCGCCGGTCTTTATGTGCCGGGCGGCAGTGCGCCGCTGTTCTCGTCCCTGCTGATGCAGGCCATCCCGGCGGGCGTCGCTGGCGTCACCCGTCGCGTGGCCGTGACACCGCCCGCGAAGGACGGCGGCGTCCACCCGGCCATGATCGTAGCGGCGGATGAGGCCGGGCTGGACGCCCTGTGGCTGATCGGCGGGGCCCAGGCCATCGCCGCCCTGACCTTTGGCGCGACCCTTGAGGACGGCGAGATCGCCCCCGTGGACAAGCTGTTCGGGCCGGGCAACGCCTGGGTGGCCGAGGCCAAGAAGCAGGCCAGCGCCCGACCCGGCGGGCCTGCGGTCGACATGCCGGCGGGACCATCGGAACTGATGGTCATCGCCGATTCCAGCGCCGATCCCGAGATCGCCGCCGCCGACCTGCTCAGCCAGGCCGAGCACGACGCCGATGCCCAGGTGCTTCTGGCGTCCAACAGCCGGGGCGCAATCGCCGCTATCCTTGAAGAGGTTGAACGCCAGCTGCAAACCTTGCCGCGCGCCGACATCGCCCGCCGGTCGCTGGCCGAGGGCCGCGCCATTCGTGTCGCCGATCTGGCCGAGGCCTGCGCCGTCGCCAATCTGTATGGCCCCGAACACCTGGCGCTGCAGACCCTGGATGCCGAGCAGCTGGTGGACCAGATCAATGCCGCCGGCGCGATCTTCGTCGGCACATATGCGGCCGAGACACTCGGCGACTATGCCGCCGGGCCCAGCCACGTCCTGCCGACCGACGGCGGCGCGCGGACGCTGGGCGGGATCACCACCGCCAGCTTCATGACGTCGATGTCCGTGCAAACCGTATCGCAGAAGGGCGCCGCAGCCCTCGCCCCTGTGGCCGCCCGGCTCGCCCGGCTGGAGGGGCTGGAGGCCCACGCCCGCGCGGCCGATCTGAGGGCCGGCGCATGAACAATCTGCCTGCCCCCTTTTCCCCGCTGGTCTCCGGAGGTGAGGGCCTCGACCGCTATCCGGCCCGCCCCGCCGCCCTCGCCGCCCGCATGGCCGAAGTCTACGGCGTTGCGCCCGATCAGGTGCTGCCTGTCCGGGGCGTGACCCACGGGCTGGAGCTGGCCTTCCGGCTGGCTGCCCGCGCGGGACAGTCTGTCGAGGCCCCGCAGGCCGAGCCCTTCCAGACCCTGGCCGACCTCCATGCCCGCCCTGGCCCCCAAGCCCGTCCCGGCGTTGTGATTGTGCGTGCCCTCGGTTCGCCCGAGGCCGTGGCCGAGATGGCGGCCCGCGTGGCCCCGGCCCTGCTGGTGGTCGACGAAGGTCTGGCCGAGTTCGCCGACACCCCATCCGCGGTCACCGTTGTCGGCGATCAGCCCAATCTGGTCGTGCTGCGCAGCCTGTCGCTCGCCTATGGACTGGCGGGCGCCCGCGTCGGCGCGGCCCTCGCCCAGACCGCGACGCTGCAGCGGCTGGCCGCGGTGCTCGAACCCTATGCCCTGCCCGAGGTCTGCGTACGGCTGGCGCTGCAGGCGCTGGACCCGTCGCGCCTGATCGAGACTCGCGAGCGCATCGCCGCCACGGTGCGCGAGCGTGCCCGGATCGCGAAGGCGCTCGGTCGCGAGATGCCGGTCGAACCCGGCGTCGGCCCCGTGCTGATGGTGCGCCCGACCGATCCGGACGCCGTGCGCACCGCGCTGGCGCGATTCGGCATTGCCGCAGACCTATCGGGCGAGCGACTGCGCCTGCCGATTTCGGCACGCCCGGACATCAACGACCGCCTGCTCGCCGCTCTGGATCTGGCCCCGGCGCAGATCCGGCCGAACCGGACGGGACAGGCCGTGCGCGACACCAAGGAGACCCGCATCGTGTGCGCGGTCGATCTGGACGCGACCGGCCCGGTGTCCATCACGACCGGCGTCGGCTTCTTCGACCACATGCTGGAGCAGGTCGCGGCCCACGGCGGCTTCTCCCTGCGGCTGGCGTGCAAGGGCGACCTGCACACAGACCCGCACCACACGATCGAGGACTCGGCCATCGCCCTGGGTCAGGCGCTGAAGCAGGCGCTGGGCGAACGGCGCGGCATCGCCCGCTATGGCTTCGTCCTGCCCATGGACGAGGCCAATGCGACGGTCTCGATCGACCTGTCGGGCCGGCCCTATCCGGTGTTCGAGGGCACGTTCGCGACCCCCTTCATCGGCGACTACCGCACCGATCTGACTGCCCATGTGTTCCGCTCGCTGGCCGAGCACCTGGGGGCTGCCATCCACGTTTCGGTGACCGGCGACGACGACCACCACAAGACCGAAGCCGTCTACAAGGCCTTCGGGCGGGCGCTGCGTCAGGCGATCCGCATCGAGGGCGATTCCGTTCCCTCGACCAAGGGTGTGCTGTGACCGAGGTTGCGCTTCTGGATTACGGGGCGGGCAATCTGGCCTCGGTGCAGTTCGCCTTCGAACGTTTGGGCGCGCGCGTGCGCCGGGTGTCAGACGCCGCGGGGATAGACGCGGCCGAGCGGCTGGTCCTGCCCGGCGTGGGAGCGGCCGCCTGGGCCATGAGGCGGCTGGATGCCCTGGGTCTCAGCGATCCGATCCGGGCCTTTCCCCGCCCCCTGATCGGTCTGTGCCTCGGCCAGCAACTGCTGTTCGAGACCAGCGCCGAGGGCGATGTGGCGATGCTGGGTCTGATCCCCGGACAGGTGATCCCGCTCACGCCCGGGCCGGGCCTGACCGTGCCGCATATGGGCTGGTCGGCGCTGTCCGATCTGGCTGACGATCCGCTCACCGAGGGCGTCGAGGACGGGGCCTACGTCTATTTCGTGCACGGCTTTGCCTGTCCCGACGGTCCGGCGACGCTGGCCCGCGCCCGGCACGGGGCCCCCTTCCCCGCCATGGTCCGGCAGGGCAACCGCTGGGGCTGCCAGTTCCACCCCGAGCGCTCGTCGACGACGGGCGCCCTCATCCTGTCCAACTTTCTGGCGATCAACGCATGATCCTCTATCCCGCCATCGACCTGAAGGACGGCGTCTGCGTGCGCCTGATGCACGGGCGGTTCGATCAGGTGACCCGCTATGACGACGATCCGGTCGCGCGCCTGACCGCCTTTGCCGACGCCGGTGCCGACTGGCTGCACATCGTCGATCTGGACGGCGCCCAGGCCGGACGCGCGGTCCAGCACGAGACCCTGTCGCGACTGGCCGGGACCGGGCGTGTGCGCATCCAGTCCGGCGGCGGCGTGCGTACGCAGGATGACGTAAGCCGCCTGCGCGACGCGGGCGTCGCCCGGGTGGTGGTCGGCTCGCTGGCCGTGACCGCACCCGGCACCGTGCGCGGCTGGCTGGAGGATCTGGGGCCCGAGGCCCTGACGCTGGCGCTGGACGTGCGCGTCACCGACGACGGTATCGTCCCTGCGCTGAAGGGCTGGACCGAGGCGGCATCGCTGGACCTGTGGGCCGTACTGGACCTCTATCCCGAGGGACTGTTCCGTCACCTGCTGGTCACCGATATCGGTCGCGACGGCGCCCTGACCGGTCCCAATATCGACCTGCTGGCGGAGATCGTCCGGCGGCGTCCGGACCTGAAGGTGCAGGCCTCGGGCGGGGTGGCGCAAACCTCGGACCTGACGGCCGCGCGCGACGCGGGCTGCGACGGCGCCATCATCGGCCGCGCGCTTTACGAGGGCCGTTTCACCGTCGAACAGGCACTCGAGGCCGTGCGATGACCGCGCGGCGCATCATTCCGTGCCTCGACGTCAAGGACGGGCGGGTGGTCAAGGGCGTGCGTTTCGAGGGCCACATCGACATGGGCGATGCGGTCGAGCTGGCGCTGCGCTATCGCGATCAGGGGGCCGACGAGCTGGTGTTTTACGACATCACCGCCAGCCCCGAGGGGCGAACCCTCGACTATGGCTGGATCGCCGACATCGCCCGCGATCTGGACATTCCCTTCT
>CAXICH010000063.1:0-9991 GCA_964022245.1 uncultured Alphaproteobacteria bacterium | reverse complement strand
TGGGGGCCGAAGCCCGAAATGACGCCGGTTGCCACCAGCGAGACGTAGGAATGGCGCCGGAACTCCTCCCGCGCCGCCGGATTGCTCAGATGGCACTCCACGACCGGAATGTCCAAGGTCTTCAGCGCATCCAGCAGGGCAATCGAGGTGTGGGTGAAGGCCGCAGGATTGATCACCAGCGCCCGGGCGGTGCCGCGCGCCTCGTGAATCCACTCGACCAGCTGGCCTTCATGGTTCGACTGGCGAAAGACCACCGGCACACCCCCCGCCGCCACCTCGCACAGGGACTGGATGTCGGCCAGGGTCTCGCGCCCATAGATGTCCGGCTCACGCTCTCCCAGCAGGTTGAGGTTCGGGCCGTTCAGAACGTGGAGGGCGAGGGTCTCGGGCATTGCGCTCATGGAAAGGGCGGGCCGACCGGAATCGGACCTGCCTTTTAGCCGAGGCGGGGCGGTTATCAAACCGCGTGTTCGAAAGATTGCCCCGGCGGCAACCGGGCGCGGCAGGGCGCGTCGTCCCGGCGTCTGGCGTCCCGTCCCGGAATGCGGCAAGGGGTCGGACATATCCCCTCCCCGGAGACTGCCTTGAACCGCCTCAGACAGATTGTGACATCGCCCCGGACCGAGCGATTCATTCTCGCCCTGATCATCCTGAATGCGATCACCCTCGGACTGGAGACCAGTGCCTGGGTCATGGACCGCGTTGGGCCGGTGCTGCAGGTGCTGGACAAGATTGTGCTGGCCATCTTCGTCATTGAGGTCGTGGCCCGGATCGCCGTGCATCGCCTGGCCTTCTTCAGGGATCCGTGGAGCCTGTTCGACTTCGGCGTGGTGGCCATCGCCCTGGTGCCGGCAGCCGGGCCGTTCTCGGTCCTCCGCGCGCTCAGGATCCTGCGCGTGCTGCGCATGATCACCATCGTTCCGTCCCTGAAACGGGTGGTCGGCGCCCTGATCAGTGCCCTGCCGGGCATGGGATCGATCGTCCTGCTGCTGGGGCTGATCTTCTATGTGGCGTCGGTCATGGCGACCAAATTGTTCGGAGCGGACTTTCCGCAATGGTTCGGCTCGATTCCGGCCTCGGCCTATTCCCTGTTCCAGATCATGACGCTGGAAAGCTGGTCCATGGGCATCGTGCGGCCGGTGATGGAGGTCCATCCCTATGCCTGGCTGTTCTTCGTGCCCTTCATCCTGTGCACCACCTTCACCATGCTGAACCTGTTCATCGGCATCGTCGTCAACGCCATGCAGGCCGAGCACGAGGAAGAGGCCCGCACCGAGCGGCACAAGCTGGAAGAGGATCTGAGGCTGGCCAGCGAGGAACGCCAGAAGGCCCACGCCGAGGACGTCGCCGACATGGCCGCCCTGCGCGGCGAACTGGCCGAGCTGAAACAGGCCCTGACCGACCTGACCACCAGCCTGTCGCGCCGCCCCGGCTGACTGGAGGCGCATGCGCCTCCGTGCTAGGCGGGCGGCCTGCCGATGAAGGACGCTGCCGTGCTGCATATCCAGGTCAATGGCGAAGAGCGCGAGGTTGCCGCCGCCACCCTGACCGCTCTGGTCGAAGAATTGGGCCTCGACCCGCGCAAGGTCGCCATCGAGCGCAACCTCGAGATCGTGCCCAAGTCCCTGCACCGCACCACCGCCCTCGCCGACGGCGACCGCATCGAGATCGTCCAGTTCGTCGGCGGAGGGTGAGCGGTCGCCGACCTAGGCCTGCGGAAAGGCGGGGGGCGGCAGGGTGAGCTGCGTGTCGGAGACCGCCTCTCCGGCAAAGAAGCGGACCAGCAGGTCCTGAACCTCCGGGTGGGCCTCGAAGACATTGTGGCCGGCATTCTCGACCATGATGCGGGACCGGTTGCGGAACTGGTCGACCACCTCGGCCTGCTCCTCCAGCGGGGTCCGGCCATCCAAAGTGCCGGCGACCAGCAGGGCGGGTGTGTCGATGGTCAGGGGCGCGCGGAACGTCTCCCCGAGGTCCAGACCGGGCACGACCCCGGACAGATGCGGCATGGGGAAGTTCAGCGCGTCGCCGAGCACCGAGGTCGGCGCGACCTCCGCGACCAGGGCAGCCCTGGCAGGTGAGATGCCGGACGCCAGATCCATGGTCTCGGGCATGCCGGCGATGTCCAGAAAGGCTTCCATCCGGCCGAAGAAGCGCGCGAGAGGTGAGGTGTCTCCGGCCTCAAGGCCCAGATAGAGCGACGGCAACAGGGCGAGGCTGGACGGATTGGCGATAAGGCCGCCGGCAAGCATCTGAATGGCAAAGCCGCCCACCTGCACCTCGACGGGGTCACCCCGGTAGGTAGAGGCGAGAGCCAGCGGCTCGGCCTCCATCCGCGCATGCACCCGCTGCATCAGGCCCGGGAGGCTTGGCACCGCCGCTCGCAAAGATGGGCCGCCGTCCAGCAGGGCGTCCACGCGGTCCAGATACAGGTCGAGCCGGTCGGGCCGCTTCACGGTCTGGTCCTGTCCCTCCAGACTGGCCAGGGCGACCCGGCCGATCCGGTCCGGATGGCGTCCGAGGGCCGACAGGGCGAGGTGCGAGCCGTAGCTGATGCCCCACAGGTCGATCCGCTCAGCGCCCAGATTTGCCCGCAGCGCGTCCAGATCGTCGGCACTTTCCGCCGTCGTATAGCCGCGCATGCCAATACCGCGCGCCGTCCAGGCATCCCACGCAGCGCGGTAAGCCTCGCGCACATGCCCGGTGAGCCCCGCGCGGGTCAGTGGCGGCACGGGCAGGGGAGCGAGATCAAGGGGCGGGATAGAGGCCGACAACCCCGTGCCGCGCTGGTCGAAGGCGATCACATCTGCGACGGCCCGCAAGGCCATGAAGATCGGAAAGCGCGGACCCGTGGCAGTGCCGGTCCCGGTGCCTCCCGGACCGCCCGACAGATAGACGATCGGATTGCCGGGGGTCGGCGACGTCGAGGGGAAGCGCACATAGCCGAGGCGGATGGTCCGCGACGCCGGATCGCTCCGGTCCTCCGGAACCTCGAGGAAGCCGCGTTCGGCATCGGTCTCGGCCCCGCGCCAGCCGGTGAACCGGAACGGGCCGGCCGCGTCCTGTGCGATGGCCAGTGTGGGAAGGGCGAGGCCGGCGGCGGCCAGAACGGAGCGGCGGTTTATCTGGATCGGTTTCATGCCGTCGTATCTCCTCCATTCGACCACCCTCCGTCTCGGCCGGATCGGTGAGCGGCGCCCCCGGTTCGGTCAATGACCGGCACGTCCGGTGAAGGGTGGGATAGGATCGGTCCATGGCACGCTGGATGATTCTCATTGGGGTTCTCGTGGCCTCGCTCGCGACGCCGGCGACGGCGAACGAGGGCTGGGACGTCTGCGACCGACCACCGGCGGCCACGGGGGCGATCTGCGCGCCGCTCCGCGGCCCTGTCGATCCGCAGGGGCGGGAGCTCTGGCTGCGCAAGCGCCAGGCGACGCCGACCGGGCCGGTGCCCCATGCCCTCTATCTGGTCGGAGTCGCCTCCTCCGAGGCCTGGCTGAACGGTCAATGGCTGGGGCGCAACGGTCGACCGGGGCCCTCGCGGGCCGCTGAAGAGCCGGGCGTCTATCAGGCCGCCTTTCCGATCAGCGATCGCCTGTGGAAGCCGGAGGGAAATACGCTCGTCGTGCATCTGTCCTCCTTCGAGGGCGGCATGCGACTGGACTATCCGATGGGGGCGGTGCTCGTGGCACCGTATCCCTATCCCCTGCCGAAGCTGATCATGCCGGCAATGCTGCTGGCCGCAGGGGCCTTGCTGGCGGCCGCCTTCGGTTTCGGGGTCATCCACGTGATCCGGCGCACAGGGTCGAGCCTGGCCCTCGCGGGCATGGCGGGTGCGGCCGGCCTGCATGCGGTTCTGGAAAGCGCGAACCTGATCGTCACCTATCCCTATCCGCTCCATATCTGGCGGCTTGTCGCCATCTGGGCGCTTGCAGCCCTTTTCGGCATCCTGCTGGTGTCCTGGGTGACGGCCCGCTTCTGGCCGAGGGCCGGACGCATGGCCTCGACGGGTGCCGCCCTGCTCGTGGCGACGTCGCTGTTCGTGCCGGGCTACGACGCCAAGACGGCCGCATCGCTCGGTCTGGGGCTCGCACTGGCGGCGGCGATCACCGCGCGGGGCGTCTACCACCGCCACCCGGGGGCGCGCGCCTTGCTCGCCTGGCTGGTCCTGATCCTCGGATTGCTGGCGATCTGGCCCGACGTGTTCGTCAATCTATCCTATTTCGTGCTGGCGGCCTGTCTTGTTCTTCCTCTGCTGATGGTCGAGGTGGTGCGCCTTGGATGGGAAGGGGAGCGCCGGGAAGCGGCGCTTGCGCGGGCGGCCGGGCGTGCCGACCGACTGACTGTGACCTCATCCCGCGGCGTGGTCCTGGTGCCGCTGGGCGAGATCGTCGCCATCCTCGGCGCCGACGATTACGTCGAGCTTCGACTGGTGGACGGGCGAACCCTGCTCCATGCGGCCCGTCTCGATACTCTCGAACGCGATCTGTCGCCCGGCTACGTCCGCGTGCACCGGTCGGCGCTGGTCAATCTGGCCCACCTGACCCGGCTGGAACGGGAGGAGGGGCGCTACCGCGTTCACCTGTCGCTCGGCGGCCCGCTTCCGGTCAGTCGGGGCCGCCTGGCCACCGTGCGGGCGGCCCTGGACGCGCCCCGACCGGGTGAATTCGCGTGACGCTCTTTCACTCCTGACCGCCGCGCCCTAGGTGTCGCGCATGAGCGAAACACAGACTGACACCTGGACCGTTGCCGGACGCACCTTCACGTCACGGCTGATCGTCGGGACCGGCAAATATGCCGACTATGCCCAGAACGCGGCGGCGGCCGAGGCGGCGGGGGCGGAGATCGTCACCGTGGCCCTGCGGCGGGTGAACCTGTCCGATCCCAGCCAGCCCATGCTGGTCGATCATGTGAAGCCCGACCGGTTCACCTATCTGCCCAACACCGCCGGCTGTTTCACCGGTGAGGATGCGGTGCGAACCCTGCGGCTGGCGCGCGAGGCGGGCGGCTGGAATCTGGTCAAGCTTGAGGTGTTGTCCAACACGCCGCACCTCTATCCGGACATGCCCGAGACGCTTCGGGCGCTGGACCTGCTGGTCAAGGACGGCTTTGACGTCATGGTCTATTGCACCGACGATGTGGTCATGGCCCGCCATCTGGAGGAGGCGGGCGCCGCCGCCATCATGCCCGCCGCAGCCCCCATCGGCTCGGGGCTCGGCATACAGAACCGGGTCAATGTGCGGCTGATCGTTGAACAGGCGAAGGTCCCGGTGCTGGTCGATGCCGGGGTGGGCACGGCCTCTGACGCCACCATCGCCATGGAACTGGGCTGCGACGCCGTGCTGATGAACACCGCCATCGCCGAGGCCAAGGACCCGATCCGCATGGCGCGCGCCATGAAGCATGCGGTGATCGCCGGGCGCGAGGCCTATCTGGCCGGACGCATGCCCAAGCGACGCTACGCCAGCGCCTCGTCGCCGCTCAGCGGCTTGATCTAGCGCGCGGCGGCGATGGCCTGGGCGATAGCCTCGGGGGCATTGCTGGCGCTGGCCTGACCATTGATGAAGAAGGTCGGCGTGCCATCCATGCCGACCGCGCCGGCACCCGCCTGAACATCGGCCAGAATACGGCTGACGGACGGGGCGGTCAGCGCCGCGCCGTCCGGGCCGGTGTCGACCCCGTTTTCGGCCAGGATGCGATCAATGGCCTCGTGCGACAGGGCGCCTTCAGCCATCAGCGCCTGATGGACGGCCAGATATTTGCCCTGGCTGTGGGCGACCAGGGCGGCCCGGGCAGCATGCTGCGACACCGTGCTCGTGCCGGCGTCGAGAATCGGCCACTCGCGGAATACGAAGCGGACGTCGGGGTGGGCGCGCATCAACTCCATCACACCGGGCGCGGCCGTCTTGCAGTAGGGGCAGCGGTAATCGAAATATTCGACCACGGTCACCGCTGCGTCAGGGGGGCCGAACACCGGCTCGCCCGGTCCGGGCTCCAGCACCTGGGGCAGGGCGGCGATGCCCGCGTTCAGCCGGTCGATCCGCTGGCTCGCGGCCTGCTGGTCGCGGGCCTGGACCATTTCGTCGAGGATTTGCGGGTTCGCGACCAGATAGGTCCGCACACGGGTTTCAAACCCGCCGCCAAAGCTGGCCCAGGTGGCGAGGCCCAGGGCGACGACGGACAGGGCCAGGGCTGCCTGCACGCCATAGCGGGCCAGCCAGCCGGGTTGTGGAGCCGGAGCCGGCTGGACGGTTTCAGGCGCAGGCTTGCGCGCGGCGCGACGCTTCGGGGCAGGCGGTGTATCGGTCATGCGGTCTCTAGTTCGCCGGTTGCGGAGGCAGGACGCCTGTAGGCCGTCTGGCCGTCGATTCGTCCAGCACCCGCAGGTCGTCCATGGTCGCGCCGGAGGCGAGGATTATGTCCATGGCCCGGCGCCATTCCATGGTGCCGGGCTCCAGCATGTCACGGGCGCGCAGGGCGAACTGGGTCGCCTGATCGATCTGGCCCACCGCATAATGGTACTCGGCCGAGGCCAGCCGGGCCTCGCCCTCGCGGCCCAGCTGCGAATAGGCCTGACCCAGCAGGCGCCAGGCCATCGGGTTATCGTGCTCCAGCACCGTCGCCTGCTTCAACTCATTGACGGCCCGCTCAAGCTGGTCGTCGTCGCGGGATTCCAGCAGGGCGTGGCCCAGATTGATCCGCAGCAACGGCGCATCGGGCATCAGGTCCACGGATCGCTGGTGGGCCTCGATCGCCTCGACCGGTCGACCCTCCTCGAAAAAGATCTGGCCCTTCAGCTCCCAGAAGAAGGGGTTCTCCGGCTGTTCGGCGATGAGGTCATCAACGGCGGCCAGAGCCCGGTCGGTCTGGCCGTCGCGGAACCAGGCGATGGTCCGCGCATAGCGGGCGGGCAGGGATCGGTCGCTCTCGGGATATTTGCGCAGGGTGATGCCCGGATGATCCATGAAGGCGTGGATCTTGGCGATGATAAGGGCGTGCTCGGCCATCCGCTCGGGGCTGTCGACCTCGTCGTAATAGGGGGAGGCCTCGACCGGGCGGCGCAGGTTCTCGATGCGGCGCGAGGACAGGGGGTGGCTGCGGAAATAGGGAAAGCGCCGGGCCTCGGAGAACACTTCCTGCGAGCGGAAATTCTCGAAGAATTCCACGAGGCCACGGCCCGACACACCGGCCGATTCGAGCGCCCGGGCGGCGGTGATATCGGCCTCGCCTTCCTGGCTCTGCATGTAGCGCAGCGCGCCGAGGGTCCCGAAATACTGGCTGGAAGCGACCAGCATGGCGGCAGCGTCCGGGGCACCGGCCACGGCCGCGAGCGCGCCCAGGGCCATGGTCATCAGGAACGGCTGCATGCCCGCATTCTGCACACCGTCGCGCAGGGTGTGGCGGTTGCGAATGTGGCCGCCCTCATGGGCGATGACGCCCAGCAGCTGGTTGGGATTGTCCGTCTCGAGGATCAGGCCTGTGTTCAGCCCCATGATGCGGCCGCGCGTGGCGAAGGCGTTCAACGACGGATCATTGACCAGCAGGATGGTGATCTCGTCCGGCTCCAGCCCCATGGCGCGGAACACGGGGGCCGACCACTCATGGATGATCCCCTCGATCTCGGTGTCCCGAATGATGCTCTGGGCATGGGCGTGCGCCGGCAGGGCGAGCATGGCGGCCATGGCAACGGCCACGCCGGTGATGCGGGAAACGGATCGCTTAAGCCAGCTCAAGTTACGCTCCTGTCCGACGGCGACCGGCCCGGCCGCCCTTTTCCGGGATCGTCATTGGTCGCCGGGCGACAAGGCCAAACAATGGCCATCCCGCCCGGCATGACCGGTCGCCGTGATCATCCCCGTTCGGGGGCGTCAGGTCAAAGGCGCCACCAGCCGCGCTTGGGCTTGGGCGGAGGGGCGGTGATCTGGTTCGGGTCGCTGGCCAGGATTTCCTCGACATCGACCGTCTTGCGCGCCGGAGCAGGCTTGCTGACGATGACCTCCTCAGCGGCGTCTTCGGCGGCGGGCGCCGGTGCCGCAGGGGCCTCCGGTTCAACCGGCGTGGGAGGCACGGTCGTCCCGGCCTCGGCCTCGGCAGTAACCGGCTCGTCCGTCGTCTCGGTCGTCGCGGTCGTCTCCGTGGCGACCTTGCGCCGCACGCGACGGCGCTTGGGCGCCGGTCCGGCCTCAACGGGGGCGGCATCCGTGACGGGCACCGAGGTTTCCGTATCGGTCGCCGCGGCGACGGCAGTGTCGACGGGCTCTTCGTCGATCATGCCCTCATTCGCGGCCCGGGCCTCGGCTCGCGGGCTGGCCTCATCGGAACCGGCCCGATCCCGACCCCGTCCGCGACGGCGCCGACGACGACGGCCGCCCTCGCGCTCGCCATCACCGTCATCCTGGGCGGGGTGGTTGTCCGGCCGTTCGCCCTTTCTGGCCTCAGGCTCGGCAGCGTCGGTGTCGGCGTGCGGGTTCAGCGGGTCGAACCAGACATAGGGGTCGGTCAGCGAGGGCGTGCGGCCGCGCACCCAGTTGAAGCCGTCGCGTTCGCTGTCCTCGCGGACGCGGCGTCCGCCCCGGCGGCCCCGCCGGCGACGCCGGCCGCCATCGTCGCCCTCGTCGTCCGCGGAGTCCGGGGCCGACCCGCGCTGACGGCCCCGCTCGCGCGGTGCCCGCTCTTCCTGGACCGTCTCGTCCGGGTCCTCGGACGCGGCGTCGAAATCCTCGTCTTCGTCTTCGTCCTCATAGTCCTCGTCGAAGGCCAGATCATCGACCGGCATGTCGTCAACCGGCAGGGCATCGGCCTCGGGCGCGACAAACTCGGGATCCGTGGTCAGCCGCTCGACGGCGTAGTCGCCCGGGGCGAGGCTTTCGTCGACCGAGACCATGACCACCACGCCGCGCATCCGCGCCATGGTGTCCAGATAGGCGCGCTTGTGGTTCAGGATGTAAAGGGCAGCGTCCAGCGGCACCTTCAGACCGATCGTGCCGGCGCCATTCTTGCCGGCCTCGATGTCGACGCCGCGCAGCATCATCAGGGCCGCAGACTCCGCCGAGCGGACCCGTCCGGCGCCCTGGCAGTGCGGGCAGACCTCGGTCGCCCCCTCGATCACGCCCAGACGGCGACGCTGACGGCTGATCTCCATCAGGCCAAAGTCCGAGATGCGCCCCATCTGGATGCGGGCGCGATCCTTGGCCAGCGCGTCCTTCATGGTCTTTTCGACGGATCGATTGTTCTTCGACTCATCCATGTCGATGAAGTCGATCACCACCAGTCCGGCCAGATCGCGCAGCCGAAGCTGGCGGGCAGCCTCGACGGCGGCTTCCAGATTGGTCTTGTAGGCGGTCTGCTCGACGTTGCGTTCCTTGGTCGCGCGGCCCGAGTTGACGTCGATGGCCACCAGCGCCTCGGTCTGGTTGATCACCAGATAGCCGCCCGACTTCAGGGGCACCGTCGGCTGGTGGATCTGGGTCAGCAGGTCCTCGATGCCATGGGTCGCGAACAGCGGCTTGGAGCCGGTATACAGATGCACCTTCTTGGCATGGGCAGGCATCAGCACGCGCATGAAGTCGCGCGCCTGCTTCCAGCCCTCATAGCCCTCGACCTGGATGCCGTCGAAATCCTTGTCGAACATATCGCGCACGGCGCGCCGGACGAGGTTCTCCTCCTCATAGATCAGGCTGGGCGCGTTCGAGCCCAGGGTCGTCTCGCGGATCGTCTCCCAGAGGCGCAGCAGATACTCGTAGTCGCGCTTGATCTCGGCCTTGGTGCGCTTGGCGCCGGCCGTACGGATGATCAGCCCCATGCCCTTGGGCACGTCCAGCGCCGCGGCCGCGGCCTTCAGGCGCTTGCGGTCGGTGGCCTGGGTAATCTTGCGCGAAATACCGCCGCCCTTGCCGGTGTTGGGCATCAGCACGCAATAGCGACCGGCCAGCGACAGCCAGGTGGTCAGGGCCGCGCCCTTGGCCCCGCGCTCGTCCTTGACGACCTGCAC